>JAGWRZ010000206.1 GCA_028876365.1 Acidobacteriota bacterium
AACGTCTCTGTCGAGACGACGCCCTCGAGGGCGCGCATGCGGTTCGTGATGTCCAGGAGATCCCGCCGTGTCGCGGCGACGACCTCGACGACGATGTCGAACTGGCCAGCGACGACGACGACGTAGTCGGCTTCCGGCCAGCGCGAGATCTCGTCCGCGATGCGATCGGGCGGCCCCGAGGTCTTCACGCCGACGAGGGCCTGGTCGAAGCCCAGCCCGAGAGGGTTCGTCACGCCGACCACCTGGAGGATGCCGGCGCTCGTCAGCCGCGCGTATCGCGCACGCACCGTCGCCTCGGAGACGCCGAGGCGCGCTGCGATCCGGCGGAACGACTCGCGCCCGTTCGCCTGGAGCTCCTCGATGATGCGGCGGTCGAGGTCGTCGACCGTGCGGGCCGGCGCGACCGGGCCCCGGGCGGTCTCGAGCGGCTGGAGGTCCGGCCTACGCAACGCGCAGGATTGTTAGCACCTTTCTGCGCATTGCGTCAATCCTCTTGACGCGGGCGGCGGGAATGCGAAGAATCGGTTCATGGCGAGAACACCTCTCCTGCGCGCCCTGCGGGGCCTCGCAGACGAACACCGGACGGCGGCCCGCCTCGGGGTCGAGCCCGGCCGGGTCCACGAGGAGCGCATCTCTCGGCGGGAGCTCGTGAAGCGCGGCGGCGTGGCCGCGGCCGCCCTGACGATCCCGGCGGCGCTCGCGTCCGAGGCACGAGGCGGGACGGCCCCGCGGATCGCGATCGTCGGCGGCGGCATCGCCGGGCTCGCCGCGGCGCTCGCCCTGCAGGACAAGGGCGTGTACTCGGACGTCTACGAGGCCTCGGCGCGTGTCGGCGGCCGCATGCACTCCGACTGGCAGGAGTTCGGCACCGGCTACTGGGACAACGGCCAGCAGGCAGAGCTGTGCGGCGAGCTGATCGACACGGACCACAAGACGATCCTGCAGCTCGCTCAGCGGTTCAGCCTCCCGACGGCCGACCTCCTCCAGGCGCAGCCGAACGGCACCGAGGACACGTACTGGATCTTCGGCGCGGACTATCCGTACGCGCAGGCGTCGAACGACTTCAAGCCGGTCCATAACACGCTGCAGGGCCAGATTCAGCAGACGAGCTACCCGACCCTCTACAACAGCTACACCTCCGCCGGGCAGTTCTTCGACCAGATGACGCTGTACGACTGGATCTCGAACTACGTGCCGGGCGGCCACGCGTCACAGATGGGCGCGCTGCTGAACGCGGCGTACAACGAGGAGTACGGCGCGGAGACCACGGACCAGTCGGCGCTGAACCTCATCTATCTGCTCGGCTTCAAGGCGGGACCGGGAACCTGGTCGATCTACGGCGCATCCGACGAGCGCTACCACATCGTCGGCGGCAACTCGAAGCTGCCGGTCGCGATCGCGGGCGCCCTCCCGAGTGGCAGCGTCCACCTCGGCTACTCGATGTCGGCGATCGCTCTCAACAGCGACGGCTCGATCAAGGTGTCTTTCACGAACGGGACATCGATCACCGCCGACCACGTGATCCTGTGCATGAGCTTCGCCGTCCTCCGCACGCTGAACTACAAGAAGGCCGGTTTCGACCAGCTGAAGCAGACGGCGATCACGCAGCTCGGCTCGGGACGGAACGTGAAGCTGAACGTCCAGTTCGCGTCGCGGCCGTGGTACGCCTCCGGAAGCGACGGATCGCTGTACTCCGATCTCCCGTTCCAGAGCAGCTGGGAGGTCACCCGTGCGCAGAGCGGCGCGACGGGAATCCTCGTCGAGTACCCCGGGGCGAACACAGCGCAGTCGATGGCGCAGTCGAGCCCGTACACGACGACGGCCAACAACCCTGCGGTGACGACGTACGCGCAGCAGTTCCTGTCGCAGCTCGAGCCGATCTTCCCGGGGATCACGGCGCAGTGGAACGGCAAGGCGATGCTGTCGACGCCGTTCACCGATCCGAACTTCCTCTGCTCGTACTCGTACTGGAAGCCCGGCCAGTACACCGGCTTCAGCGGCTACGAGGGCGCGCGCCAGGGGAACATCCATTTCGCCGGCGAGCACTGCTCGATCAACTTCCAGGGCTTCATGGAAGGCGGGGCGCAGGAGGGCCAGCGCGCGGCGAACGAGATCCTCGGGGATCTGAAGAAGCTCTAGACGCCGTAGGCGGTGACGTGCTCGGGCACCACGCGTACCCGGACACGTCGCTGTCCTTCGACGTACGGCCAGGGCTTGCCGTCGTACTTGCGGCTGAGCCTGTCGATCTGCTCCTCCGCTCCGTCCGTCGTCAGCTCCGCGCGGCCGGCGACGGCGACCCAGTGGTAGAAGTCCGGCGCGGTGACGAGGATCGCGACCCGTGAGTCGTGCTCGATGTTCGCCGGCTTCGTTCGGCCGTAGGCCGTGTTGAAGGAGATCGCGCCGCCGTCGCGCTCCACCCAGACGACCGTGCTCTGCGGGGAGCCGTCGGCCCGGAGCGTCGTGACGACGCCGAAGTACGGCTCGTCGAAGAGATCGAGCTGGCGTTCGGTCAGCACGTCGTGTAGCCTACGCGCCGCTCCGTTCCCCCGGCGAGAGGAGGTCGACAACATGACGATTGCGCGTGCGGCCTTCTCGGTCTTCCCGACCTAGCGCCGGCGCTCCTTCGCAAGGACGCGTTCGGCGTCCTCTCTCGCCTCGAAGGAGATGTGCGTTGCCTGGATTCGATCTCGGCGGGCTCGGCTGGAGCGCCGAGCTGGCCGACAACTTGGAGCAGGGGCTCGAGCCCGGCCGCGTCGTCGCGGCGCATCGCGGCGCATTCGACGTCGTCACCGCGCACGGGAGCGTGCGCGCGCGGCTCCCGGGCCGGTTGCTGCACGAGGGCGTCGACGTCGCGGTCGGCGACTGGGTCGGAATCGCCGGCTCGGTCATCCGCGGCGTGCTCCCGCGGAAGAGCGCGATCGTGCGTTCCGCGGCGGGTCGCACGTCCGAGTCGCAGACGCTCGCCGCGAACGTCGACGTCGCGTTCGTCGTTTCCTCCCTCGGGCCGGATCTCGAGCCGCGCCGCGTCGAGCGCTATCTCGTGACGATCTGGGAGAGCGGCGCGACTCCGGAGATCGTCCTGACGAAGGCCGACCGGATGGACGATCCGTGGCCGCTCGTGGCACAGGTGGAGGCGGTCGCGATCGGCGTTGCCGTCCACGTCGTGTCCGCCGTGACGGGGCAAGGGTGCGACGCCCTGCGCGCGCGGATCGCGGAGGGCACGACGGCGGTTCTGCTCGGATCGAGCGGCGTCGGCAAGTCGACGCTGGTGAATCGGTTCGCGGGGCGCGAGCTGATGAGCGTGAAGGAGACGCGCGTCGACGACGACGAGGGCCGGCACACGACGACGCATCGCGAGCTCATCCGGCTGCCGGGCGGCGGCGTGGTCATCGACACGCCTGGGCTGCGCGAGCTGCAGCTGTCGGACGGCGGCGCGCAGTCGGTCGGACGGGCGTTCGCGGACATCGAGGCGCTGGCGGCGGAGTGCAGGTTCGGCGACTGCGGGCACTCGACCGAGCCGGGATGCGCGGTGCAGGCGGCGCTTCGGTCGGGCGAGCTGTCGGCCGAGCGGCACCGGAGCTGGTTGAAGCTGCAACGGGAGCTGCGGGCGATGGCGGTGCGCACCGACGCCCGCCTGAGGCGCGAGGAGAAGCGCATGTGGCAGCTCCGCGTTCGCGACGCCCGCTCCCGCACGCGACACCGGCCGGGACGGACCTAATGGGGACAGTCCCCGTCACGAGACCGTGAGGAAGCTGTGCGCTTTCAGCATGCATGGTCACGCGCATGGGCCGCCAACCGCGAGGCGATGTTCCCGGCGGGACGTATCACGTCACCACGCGGACGGCCGGACCGGTTCGGCTCTTCCAGGACGATCTCGACCGAGCTGACTTCTGCGGGAGGCTCGCACGAACGATCAAGCGCTTTCGGTGGACATGCCACGCGTTCTGTCTCATGCCCACGCACTACCACCTGCTGATTACCGTGCCGGCGAACAGCCTCCAGGTCGGAATGCAGCGCCTCAACGGGCAGTACGCACAGAACTTCAATCGCCAACACGGACGCTCGGGCCATCTGCACGGCGATCGCTACCACGCGGAGCCCGTCCTGACCGACGGTCACATGCTCTACGCCTTCCGCTACACCGCTCGGAACCCCCTGGAGGCGAATCTGTGCGAGAGCCCGGCCGAGTGGCTGTGGAGCAGCTATCGCGGCACGGTCGGCCTCGACGGCCGCTTCGCTTTCGTCGACGACACGGCGATACGCGACTACTTCGGCGGAGACACCGACGAGGCGCTACGACTCATTCGCGCCTTCGTCGAGGGCTCGTGACGGGGACTGTCCCCAGTAGCGCCCTCTCAGGACGACTGGCTGCCGACGAGGTCGAGGGGCTTGACGATCTCCGCGAAGTGGCAGGCGACGGGATGGCCCTGCCCGCGATCGACGAGCGCCGGGATCTCCTCGGCGCAGATCGGCTGCGCCTTCCAGCACCGGGTCCGGAACCGGCAACCCGACGGCGGGTTCGCCGGGCTCGGCACGTCTCCCTCGAGCACGATCCGCGTTCGCTTGCCGCGCTGGGACGGCTCCTCGATCGGCACCGCCGACAGAAGCGCCTGCGTGTACGGATGCGCCGGCTCGTCGTAGATCTGGTGCTTCTCGCCGATCTCCACGATCTTCCCGAGATACATCACGGCGACGCGGTCGGAGACGTGCCGCACCACCGACAGGTCGTGCGCGACGAAGATGTACGTCAGCCCGAAGTCGCGCTGCAGCGACTCGAGCAAGTTCACCACCTGCGCGCGGATCGACACGTCGAGAGCCGAGACCGGCTCGTCGAGGATGATCATCTGCGGATTGAGCGCGAGCGCACGCGCCACGCCGATGCGCTGACGCTGGCCGCCGGAGAACTCGTGCGGGAACCGGTTGGCGTGCTCGGGCGAAAGCCCGACCGTCCGCAGCAGCTCGTCCACACGCTGCTTGCCGCGATCGCCGCCGTATGCACCCGCGATCCGCAGCGGCTCGCCGATGATGTCGCGCACCGTCATCCGCGGATTCAGCGAGGCGTACGGATCCTGGAACACGATCTGCATCTCGCGCCGAACCTCACGCATCTGGCGCCGGTTGAATCGCGTGATGTCACGGCCGTTGAAGATGATCTTCCCGTCCGTCGGCTCGACGAGCTTGATGAGCGTGCGCGACAGCGTCGTCTTGCCGCAACCGGACTCGCCGACCAGGCCGAGCGTCTCGCCCGCCTTGACGGACAGATCGACGCCGTCGACAGCATGGATGTTTCCGACCGCGCGCTTGAAGATGCCCGCGCGGATCGGGAAGTATTTGATGAGATTGTCGATGCGGAGGATCTCCTCACCGTGGCCGGCGCGGTGATGGATCTGTTCGTCGACGGTTGCCGGTGCCCCGGGAGTGCTCACGCCGTCACCGGATCGGAGGAGAACTTCGACGAATGCCCGATGAGCTCGTCCGAGAAGTGGCACG
>JAGWRZ010000207.1 GCA_028876365.1 Acidobacteriota bacterium
GCCGGCGGCGCGAGGGCCGCGGTGACTCGGGAGCGTCGGAGGCGACGCTCATGCGCCGGCGCCGCGCCGGGACTCCGGGCCGGGCGCGGCCGTGTTGACCGGGCGCGTGGCCGTCGCGAGACCCGCCTCCTGCTGGAGCACCTCGACGCGGACATCCTCGAACCGCCGCTCGAGAAGCATCGCCTCCCACGTCTCGGGCGAGGTCGGGTGCTCCCAGTTCCCCATCGCGAGCCGGCCCGCGTTCCGCGCGATCCGCAGGATCCCGGCGGGGCCGCGGGCGGCGATCGCCCGGATCTTCGACAGGACGAGCCGGCGGTCCCGCGGCTGCAGCGAGAGCGAGAACATCATGTCGACGACGACGAGCCGGCCGCCCGGACGCAGCACGCGGCGCGTCTCGGCGAGGGCGAGCTCCTTCGCTTCGTCGTCGAGATGGTGGAAAGCGTAGTTCGAGACGACGAGATCGAACTCCTCATCGGCGAACGGGAGCGAGCGCATGTCACCGGCGACGACCTCGATGTTGGGAATGCCGTCCGCGGCCGCTTTCGCGTCGAGCCGCTCGAGCATCGCCTCCGAGATGTCGAGCGCGGCGACCGAGGCGACGCGGGGCGCGAGCGCGCGCGTCAGCAGGCCGGTGCCGGCGCCGAGATCGAGTGCCCGTTCGTCGCTCCTCGGCGCGGCCTCCTCGAGAATGCGATCGCGCAGCGCGCGAAATGCATCCGTCGCGGATACCTCTTCCCAGGCTTCGACGCGGGAGTCCCAGTCGTATGGGTCTTCAACGGTGCGTGCAGGCGCCATGACGCTCCCTTATGGGTCGGATTGGAGACGGGTGAGGCCCGGTCGTTGCGCCGCCTGCACGAACGCGCGGAGCGAGCCTCCCTTCAGGTAGTGGTCGAGAAAGGCGATCGTCGCCGCCTCGACGACGCGAAGCTGTCGCGGAGCGTCGGTGTATGGGGGAAGATGCGATGCGCCGACGAGCCACAGGAGGAACTTCGGCCGCCGTGCGCGCGCGAAGTAGTCGGCCGTGTACATCGGAGCGTTGATCCGGTCGGCGGTGCCCTGCGTCGCGAGGAGCGCCGGCCCGTGCAGCGGATACGCGCCCATGCCGGGAAGCTCCGCACCCGACATCACGATCGCGGCGCGCACGCGCGGGTCGCGATAGCGCGCGTCGTAGGCGACGGCGAGAGCGGCTTCGGCGCCGTCGGAGTGGCCGGCGACGGCGATCTCCCGGGGCTCGATCTTGCCGGCGAGCAAGCCGTGCTTCTCGTCGTCGAGCGTGAGGAGACGGGTGATGACGATGCTCATGTCGCGCGGCTCGTTCACCAGGTCGGCCTCGTCGGGACCGCCCGGCGCCTCCGCGCTCTCGAGAGGGAAGATCGGCGCCGCGACGACGAACCCCGCCGCCGCCCAGGCGTTCAGAAGCCGGCCGTACGTCGCCGGTGTCAGCGCGAAGCCGTGCCCGAAGACGACGAGTGGGTGCGGACCGCCGCTCGACGGGTAGCGGACGACGGTCGTCAACGGCCTCGGGACGCGCGTGCCGTTCGGAAGCGCGATCGAGCGCGAAGGGTCGACGAACCGGAAGACATGGGTGCGGACCGCCGCGCCGGCGGGCGAAGCCGCGGCCAGCGCGACGCAGACCGCACAGCACAAAGCCGCGCGGTTCACGCGTCCAGCGGTCGTCGCACGAGGGCGGGCACCTTCGGCACTGATTTGAGCGCACGAACCTGAGGAAACGCTGTGAGGCCGAGGGCCTCTCGGCTCTCGGTCAGCGCTTCGACGCGCAGGTCGCCGTCCGACCATCGAACCACGTGTCGATGATGCCTCCCGGCGTCTCCGTCGCCTGGATCGCGAATGGGCCGGCCCGGGAGGCGTGCAGCCGCGTCATGCTCGCCGCGCCCTGCTGGAGGCAGAGCGATCCCCTCGCGATCGTCCAGTACGGATCGAACCGGATGCGCAGCTCGTAGATCCCCGGGCGGGTGACGTAGCCCTCGATCCGGCTCGAGAGCAGCCGGGTCACCGCCGAGCGCGCCGGGCCGGTGATGAGCGGCGTCGGGCGGGGAAGGGCGTAGATGGTCGCCCGGCTCGTCGCGAACACCCGCTCGAGCCCCGACCCCGGCGACCGGAGCAGCGCCGCCTCGCGCCCCGCGTCGATCGCCTCGAGCGGCAGGTTGGGGAGGACGACAAAGTGGACGGCATGCGCACGGAGCCACGCCGCGTATCCGCGCTCGGTGAGCCGGGGCGCGTAGAGGGCGGCGTCGTCGGCGATGTCGAGCTGGCGGTACCAGCCGCGCGCGAGCGCGATCCCGGCGCGCGGGAGGTAGTACGCCTCCCAGTGATTCGTCGTCGGCACCACCTCCACCCGGAAGTCCTGCGTCGAATGACGCTTCAGGTAGTCGACGACCGGCGCCCAGTACGCCGCCGAGGCTCCGAAGCCCGAGCTTCGATCGCCGATCATCGTCAGGTACGGCACGACGTTCGCCGCGAGCGCGGCCGTGATCGTCACGATCACGAGGAGTCTGGGACGGAACCGTGCACGCGCGGCCGCCGCCAGGGTGATCGAGACGAGGAAGACGTCCGCGCGGACGAGGTTGTGCCCGAGCGGCGAGGGGACGAGATACGTGACGACGCTCGCCGCAGCCCAGATGACGAAGATGCTCGCGATCGGCCACCCGCCTCCCCCCCGCATGGAGAGCGCGATGCCGAGCGCGCACATGGCGAGGCCCGCGAGCAGCCTCCACGTGCCGTACGGATACACGATGCCCGGCGACGGGAAGACGACGAGAATCAGCAGCTGGGCCGCTGCCGCGAGCGCGATCGCACCGCCGATGATCACCGCCTGACGGCTGATCTGCCGCCTGCGCAGGAACACCGCGGTCAGCGCGAGCACGAGGAAGACGAACGCGAGCGGGCTGAAGCCGAGGGTCAGGAAGGTGCAGAGGACGGCGAGCCATACGCGCCGGCGCTGCACGGCCCACACGGCGCCGAGCAACGATGCGAGACCGACGTCGTACGGGTACGCCGCGGTGAACACCTGTCCCGCGATGAGCACTGCGAATGCGCGCGCCGGCCAGCGGCCCGCGTACTTCCACTCGCGAATCGCCACGGAGGCGAAGAGCGCCGACGCGACGACGACGCCGGCGACGCCGAGCGCCGCGTTCCCGACGAGCGCGGCGAGCGGGTAGTACAGGACGCTGTACGACGCGAGCGGATACTGGCCGGAGAACCAGAGGTTGTCCCAGATGAGGACGCCGTGCTGGACGAGCGACGTGCGATACAGATGAGCGGCGAGATCGCCGCCGCGCGGGAGCGCGAGCGCCATGAGCGCGGACATCCCGGCCGCCATCGCGCCGCACAGGACGACCTCGCGCACCTGCCACGGCTCGACCCGAGAACGCACCCCGACATTGTCGTCCTTCGGGCAGTCGTCGTGCGGCGCCTGCCCGGCGAACGCTCCCCGCCGCAGAGGCCGTTAGTCTCGCCCGGATGGAAGCGCTCCTCTCGGCGTGGTTCGGCCAGAACGGGCGCGACCTGCCCTGGCGGGAGACGACCGACCCGTACGCGGTGTTGGTGTCGGAGGTGATGGCGCAGCAGACCCGGATCGACCGGGTCGTCCCGCGCTGGCGGAGATGGCTGGAGCGCTGGCCGACGGTCGAGGCGCTGGCGGCGGCGGAGCCGTCCGAGGTGATCGGCGCGTGGCAGGGCCTCGGATACAACCGGCGGGCGCTCAACCTCCATCGCGCCGCCCGGCAGGTCGCGGAGCACGGCTGGCCGGACGACCTGACCGAGCTGCCGGGCGTCGGCCGCTACACCGCGGACGCCGTCGCGTGCTTCGCGTTCGGCCGCGACGTCCTGCCCGAGGACGTGAACGTCCGCCGCGTGCAGGAGCGGACCGGGGCGAGGTTCACCTCCGCCGCGGCGCAGGCGCTGATGGATCTCGGCGCCACCGTCTGCCTCGCGCGCATCCCGCGCTGCGAAGCCTGCCCGCTCGCCGAGGCGTGCCCGTCGCGGGGCCGGCGCTACGCGCCGCAACGCAGACAGGGACCCTTCGAGGGCTCGTTCCGCCAGCGCCGCTCCGTCGCGCTGCGCGCGGCCCTCGCGGGCGAGCAGCCGTGCGACGCGGAGGCGGTCGCCGCGCTCGCGCGCGACGGCCTCGTGCGCGTGCGCGACGGCCTCGTCTCGCTACCATCCACCGCGCCGTGATCGCGTCGCTCGTCACGCTGCTCATCCCGCTCTGGATCCTCCTCGGGCTGTTTCTCCTGCTCGGGGTGCTCGCGCTCCTCGGGCGCGTCCAGAACGGCCGCTACCTGCGCCCGCTCATCAACCTCATCGCGAAGGTTCCGCTGTTCAAGCGCTGGCTGGAAAAGGCGTCGACCGCCGCGATCGAGCGCTCGAACCCCGAGCTCGCGAGCGCGATGAAGAAGATGCAGCGCTCGGGGGCGCTCCGCGATCCCCAGCGCGCGCAGGCCGCGCTCTCCAACCTCACACAGCAGGAGCGTCGCGCGCTGCTCGAGATGCAGGACGAGCAGGGCACTGCGCCGGAGGCGACGAACCGGCAGATGCGGCGGCGGATGGAGAAGGCCCGCCGGGACGCGCAGCGTCGCGGCCGCTAGTCAGTACGGCGCGGGCGCCTCGAGCGGGTGCCGCATCCAGACGTTCGGCTCGACGTAGGTGCCGACGCCGCCCTCGAACCGAACGGGCGCCAGCGCTCCCGGAACGACGTAGTCGCCGTCCTCGGGGAACTGGAGCGGCGTCCACTCCTCCCACTCCGCACGTGTGCCCCCGATCGTCATCGACGCGGGCGCCGGCGCGAGCACCTCGGCGCCGGCGCGCTCGTGCGCGCGCAGCCACGGGTCGTACGGGAACCCGTCCTCCCGCCGCCACTCGACGTAGCGCTCGATCGGCGTCAGCGGGTAGCGCTCCTTCCAGGTCGGGCGCACCGGCGCGATCATCGAATCGAGGCCGTGCGCCGCGGCGAGCTTCGTCATCCGGCCGAGCACGACGGCGCTCACGCCGAAGCCGCGGTACTGCGGGACGAGCCCGGCGACGATCGCGCACAGTGTCGTCGGCGTGCCGCCCGCTCCCTCGGTCACCGCCCAGTCGACGCCGCGCGGTTTCGGCTCTCCGTCCCAGACGACGGGCAGCGTGCACGCGTAGCCGATGAGGCGCCCGCCGTCGAGCACCCAGAGCTGGAAGTCGGGGTACACCTCGTACAGCTGCGGCCAGAAGCCGGTGACCGCGGCGTCGTGATGCATGAACTCGGGCCACAGGTCGGGAAGCTTCCCGCGCAGCTCGGGATGCTCGACGTGCGTGACGATCCTGAGCCTCATCGCTGCAGCAGCGCGACGGCCTGCGCGGCGAGCCCTTCGCCGCGGCCGGTGAAGCCGAGGCCGTCGGTCGTCGTCGCGCGCACGGCGACGCGCTCCGGCTCGACGTCCAGCGCGGCGGAGAGCGCCGCGCGCATCGCGTCGCGGTGAGGAGCGAGGCGCGGCTCCTCGCCGATGAGGATGACGTCCGCGTTGACGAGGCGCCAGCCCGCGTCGCGCACCCGACGCCACGCCTCGCGCAGCAGCTCGACCGAGTCCGCGCCGGTCGCCTTCGGAAAGATCGCGCCGATGTCCTCCATTCCGGCGGCGCCGAGGACGGCGTCCGTCAACGCGTGCGCGAGGACGTCGCCGTCGGAATGGCCGGCGAGACCGCGCGGGAAGTCGATGGGAACGCCGCCGAGGACGAGCGGCACTCCCTCGACGAGCGCGTGCGCGTCGAAGCCGGCGCCGACGCGGAGCTCGCTCATCCGATCGGCTCCTGTCTGCGCACGCGCATGTCGAAGACGCTGACCGTCTCGCGGCCGTTCGCGCAGGCGAGCGCGACCGCTTCGTCGAAGCCCTCGCCGACGAGCATCGGCTCGTGCGCGTCCGAGGCGAGGGTCACCGGCGCGGACGACATCGCCAGCAGGCGCGCGTCCGGATACAGCTCGGCGACGGGCTTGCGCAGGCCCGCCGTCGAGATCTCGAGCGCCACGCCGCTCTCCTCCACCGCCGCCGCCAGCTCCCGGTACCGCTCGTCGCTCCCGCGCACGCCGTAGATCTTCGCGAGATCCGGATGGGAAAGCACGTCGAAGTGGCCGCTCCGCGCCGCGGCGGAGAGCATCTCGACGTAGCGGCGCCACACCTCGTCCCCGGGCAGCTCGGCCCAGATCCCGAGACCCGCGCCGTTGTCGATCGCGTGATCGCCGACCATGTGCACCGATCCGAGCAGGAAGTCCCAGGGATACGGCGCGAGGAGCGCCGCGAGCTCGTCGGCGCGGTCGAAGGCCCAGTCGACCTCGAGGCCGATCTTCACCGGGAGTCCCCGGCCCTTCGCCTCGACGAGCGCGCCGACGTACCGGTCGAGGTCGAAGTGGCAGCGCTCCGCGTAATACGGCCAGGGCCAGAAGTCCTTCGTCTGCTCGAAGTAGTAGACGTGCTCGGTGAAGCCGATCTCGTCGACGCCGCGCTCCCGCGCGCGCGCGACGAACGGCTCGACCGCGGCGGCGGTGTGGTCGATCCCGCCGCGCGCGTTCCGCAGGTGCATGTGGTAGTCGACGATCACAGCAGCGCCGCCGCCCACGCGAGATCGTCCGCGGTCGTCACCTTGCGCAGGAGCGGGTCGCCGGGCACGACCTTCACACGCCCGCCGGCCGCCTCGACGAGGCCCGCGCAGTCGGTCGCCTGCGCGTCGCCGGCGAGAGCGCGCCGGAGCACCTCGACCGGGAACGCCTGCGGCGTCTGCACCGCCCACAGCCCGTCGCGCGGAAGCGTCTCCACCACGCCGCCCTCCGGCCCGACGCGCTTCACCGTGTCGGGCACGGGCAGGGCGGGAACGGCGCCGTCCCAGCCCTCGACGAGCGGGGCGAGCACGCGCTCGATCACGGCCTCGGGGAGAAGCGGCCGCGCGGCGTCGTGCACGAGCACCGCCGCCGCCTCGCCGGGGACCTCGGCGATACCGGCGCGCACCGAGCCGGCCCGCGTCTCGCCGCCGGCGACGCAGGCGCGCACCTTCCCCGCGCCGAGCTCCTCCGCGAGAAGGATCGCCGGCTCCTCCCAGCCGGGAGGCGCGACGACGACGACCGCGTCGACCCATGCGCTCTCGTCGAGGCGTCTCAGCGGCTCTGCGAGCAGCGGCAGGTCACCGAGCTTCGCGAACGCCTTCGGCTGGTCCGCGCCGAGCCGCTCCCCGCGGCCCGCAGCCACGAGGATCGCCCAGACGGACACCGTCCTGCGCCGGGAAGCTAGACGGCGGCGGCGACGGGCTTCTTCTTCGCCGTCGCCTTCTTCTTGCCGTTGGAGCCGACGCCGGTGAGCACGCCCTCGAGCCACTCCGCGCACTCGTCCTCGTCCATCCCCTTCGCGTACATCAGCTCGGAGGCGAGGATCTTCTTCGCCTTCACGAACATCTGCTTCTCGCCGGTCGAGAGGCCCTTCTCGTTGTCGCGAAGGGAGAGGTTGCGCACGACCTCGGCCAGCTCGAGGATGTCGCCGGTCTTCATCTTGTCGCGGTTGTGCTTGAAGCGGCGGTTCCAGTTCTTCGGCATCTCCGTTGAACCGCCCGTCAGCGCCTTGAGGACGACGCCGACCTCCTTCTCGCCGATGACGCGCCTGAGGCCGACCTGGTCAGCGTTCTCGCACGGAACTTGCACGGTCATGTCGTTGTGCAGGATCTTGATCGTCAAGTACTCGCGCTTCTGGCCGAGCACCTCGCGGGACTCCTTCTTGACGACCGTCCCGGCACCGTGGTGCGGATACACGACCTTGTCGCCGACCTTGTACAACGCCGACCTCCCCTTTTCGATGCGCGTTTCGCCAAAAGAGCCGGCGCATGGAGGGCGCCGGCCCAGTGAACCCCAGGGTATCAGAAATGGCCTGGAAAAGCCACATTTTCGGGCTTTCCAGGCGTTTTCAGAGCTGGAGATACCGGTCCACGAGGTTGTGCTCCTGCAGGCGCCGCAGGCCGGCCCGGATCTCCCTCGCCCGGACCGCGCCGACCCCCTCGACGCCCTCCAGGTCGCGCTGCGAGGCCCGAACGACGGTGTCGAGCGACCCGAAGCCGGCGACGACCCGCCGGACGACCGCGTCGGGAAGCCGCGGGATGTGCGAGAGCACGCGATAGCCCCTCGGCGCGACCGAGAAGTCGAGCGGGTTGACCGAATGGTCGTATCCGAGCAGCTCGACGAGCCGCTCGAACTCGAGCAGGTCGCGATACGTGAACGAGTGCAGCCTCTCGAGCGCGCTCGACGCCTCCGCGTCGGCGCCCCCCGCGTGGTAGTCGCGCACGATCGCGTCGCGCTCGGCGGGCACGTCGCCGACGAGCTCATCCAGCTGCAGCCGGATGAGCCGCCCCTCGCCGCCGAGCTCGACGCAGTCGCGCTTGATGCGCTCGGCCATGCGCGCCGTCATCTCGGCGCGCTGGAGGACGACGAGCACGTCGTCGAGCACGACCGCGTTCTGGAACTCGAGCGCGGTCAGCCGCGTCAGCACCTGCTCGAGCCGGAGGCGATACGTCTCGAGCGTGCCGAGCGCCTGGTTCGTCTTCGCGAGCACGTCCGCGACGGGATCGAGCTGGTAGCGCGCCGAGCCGACGAAGATCGTCACCGTCTCGCGCTGCTGCGACACGGAGACGACGAGCGCGCCCGTCTGCTTCGCGACGCGCTCGGCCGTGCGGTGGCGGGTGCCGGTCTCGTCCGACGGGATCGTCGGGTCCGGCATCAGCTGGACGTTCGCCCACGCCAGGCGCTTCAGGGCGGGGTCGACGATGATCGCGCCGTCCATCTTCGCCAGCTCGTACAGGAGCTGCGGGCGGAACGGCGCGTCGAGGCGGATCCCGCCGGAATAGAGGAACGCGAGCTCGTGCGGGTCGCCGATGACGATGAGCGCGCCCTCGTGCGAGCGGATGACGTCGTCGACCGCCTGCCGCAGCGGCGTGCCGGGCGCGACCTTCTCGATCGCGGCGAGGAGGGGCGCGTCGCGACGGGGATCGTCCTCGGAGGGCGTGCGCGTGAAGCCGAGCTCGCCCAGCCGCTCGGCTCTACGCTCGCTCGTCTCCTTCGGGTCGGTCGCCATCGAGCCCCGTTCGGATCGCCTGTCGCAACGTCTCGGCCTGCGCCACCTGCAGTGTGCCACGGGCGGGCGTCCCCGCCGGCGCGACGACGAGCCTCAGCCCGAGCTTCGCGCATTCCTCGAGCCGGCGGTCGGCCTGGGTCGCCGGGCGGAGGCGTCCGGTGAGCCCGATCTCGCCGAAGGTCGCGGTCGCCGGCCTCACCGGCGTGCGCCTCGCGGCGGAGGCGATCGCGAGCGCGACCGCGAGGTCGGCCCCCGGCTCGTCGACGCGGACGCCGCCGGCGACGTTGACGAAGACATCGGCCTGGCCGAGCGCCACGCCGGCGTGCCGCGCCAGAACGGCGACGATCATCGCGAGGCGTTTCGGGTCGATCCCGGTCGCGACGCGCCGCGGCATGGCCAGCTCGCTCTGCGAGACGAGCGCCTGCACCTCGAGCAGGATCGGCCGCGTCCCCTCGAGCGCGCACGCGACGGCGGCGCCGGGCTCCCCCTCGACGGTCTTGCCGAAGAGCGCGGAGGGATCGGGGACGCCGACGAGCCCCGCACCGGTCATCTCGAAGACGCCGAGCTCGTTCGTCGATCCGAAGCGGTTCTTCGCCGCGCGCAGGATGCGATGCGCGTGGTAGCGGTCGCCCTCGAACTGGAGCACGCAGTCGACGAGGTGCTCGAGCACGCGCGGCCCGGCGACCGACCCGTCCTTCGTGACGTGGCCGACGAGGATCGTCGCGACGCCCGCCTCCTTGGCCACACGCAGGAGGCGCGACGCCGCCTCGCGCACCTGCGCGACCGATCCGGGCGCCGACCCGAGCTCTGCCGCGTACAGCGTCTGCACGGAGTCGATCACGCAGACCGCGGGGCGCTCGGACTGGAGCGTCTCGCACACGGTGTCGAGCTCGGTCTCGGCCAGGATCTCGACGTTCGCGGCGCCGCCGAGCCGCTGCGCCCGGAGCTTCACCTGGGCGACCGACTCCTCGCCGGTGATGAGAAGCGTTCGCCGGTCGGCGCTCATCGCCGCGAGCGCGCTCAGGAGGAGGGTCGACTTGCCGACGCCCGGCTCGCCGCCGACGAGGACGAGCGAGGCGGGAACGAGCCCGCCCCCGAGAACGCGGTCGAGCTCGGGGATGCCGGTCGGAATGCGCTCGGCCTCCTCGACGGACACGTCGACGAGCCGGAGGAGCGGCTTCGGCGGCGCCTTCGCACGCGCGACCTGCCCGACGACCTCCTCGACGAGCGTCCCGAACGCCGAGCACCCGGGGCACTTCCCGAACCAGCGGCCGGAGGCGTAGCCGCACTCGGTGCACGCGTACTGGACGGCCGGCTTCGCCATCCCTCCACCCTATGGAGCAAGCCGGACGAGTTCGTCACGACAAAGAAAAAGCGGCCCCCGCCGCAGGGAGCCGCTTTCGTGTCGCCCGAGGAGAGCCGGGCCCCCGCCGCATCGGGGCCCCGTTCCTGTCGAGACGACTATCCGTCCCGGGCCCCGCTTGATTCTTCCCCCGATGGGTGGTTCAGCCGGCTGCTTCACCCGGCCCGATGGATGGACCCGCCCTACTCCTCGGAGTCTTCGGGCGCGGCAGGCTCGTCGGGCGGCACCGTGATCTTCTCCGGCGTGACCTCGCCGGGGATGAAGGTGATGTCCACCTCGTCGCCGTCGGCGCCCTCC
>JAGWRZ010000208.1 GCA_028876365.1 Acidobacteriota bacterium
CTGCGCGCCGCGCGCGCCGTGCCCGCCGGCGCCGACGCCATCATCCCGCTGCACGACGATGCCGACGTGCTCGCCGAGTTCTAGCCTCGTGGCGCGCGACGCGGGAAACCTCGCGGTGGCCGCCGACGGCGCCGGGCTCTCGCCGGCGCAGTTCGACGCGGTGCGCCGGCTGATGCACCGCACCACGGGCATCGACCTCGTGCCCGGCAAGGAGAGCCTGGTGCGGTCGCGGCTCGCGCCGCGGCTGCGCCTGCTCGGCCTCTCCGACGTCGGATCGTATCTCGACTATCTCGATCGTGACGCCTCGGGAGCCGAGCTCGCCCAGATGGTCGACCTGATCACGACCAACAAGACCAGCTTCTTTCGCGAGCCCGAGCACTTCGACGTCCTCCAGCGCGACATCCTGCCGCCGATGGCGGCGGCCGGACGGGTGCCGCGCATCTGGAGCGCCGGCTGTTCGTCGGGCGAGGAGGCGTACACCGCGGCCATCGTGGCCCGGGAAACACTTCCCACGGTCGCCCTGCCGGCGCGGATCCTGGCCACCGACGTGTCGACGCGCGTGCTCCAGCGCGCGCGCGAGGCGTCCTACCGCGACCAGGATCTGATCGACGTGCCACCGGCGGTCGTGCGCCGGCACTTCACGCGCGTGCCTGGCCAGGCCGGGCGCCGGCGCATCAGCGATGCCACGCGCGCCCTGGTGCGATTCGCCCGGCTGAACCTGGTCGTCGACTGGCCCATGCACGGCCCGTTCGACGTCATCTTCTGCCGCAACGTGATGATCTACTTCAATCGCCCCACGCAACAGCGGCTCATCCGGCGGTTCGCCGCGCTCCTCGCGCCGGGCGGCTGGCTCTTCGTAGGCCATTCCGAGAGCCTCACCGCGCTCGAGCACCCGCTGCGGTACGTGCAGCCCGCGGTCTACCGCCGCGCGCCATGATCGCCTGCACCGCCCCGCGCGTCGTCGGGGTCGGCGAGTTCGTCGTCTCGACTTCCGACCGCGAGCGCCTCGTAACCTACGCGCTCGGCAGCTGTCTCGGCGTCGCCGTGCACGATCCCGTGGCCGGTGTCGGAGGCCTGCTGCACCTCATGCTGCCCGACTCGACCATCGACCCGGTGGGCGTCGATCAGCCCGGCCGGTACGTCGACACCGGCGTGCCGGCGCTGTTCCGCGAGTGCTACCGCCACGGCGCCCGCAAGGAGCGCATGGTCGTGAAGGTCGCCGGCGGTGCGTTCAGCAACCGGGTGTTCGACCACGATGCCTTCCAGGTCGGACGGCGGAATCTCGTCGCCCTGCGTCGCATGTTCTGGAAGAACGGCGTGCTGATCCACGCCGAGGACGTCGGCGGCTGCCTCACCGTTCGCACGATGTCGCTGTTCGTCGGTTCCGGAGACGTGGTGCTGCGCGTCAACGGCGTCGACCGCCCCCTCTGACCACGAATCGCCGGAAACGCCAATGCCGATCAACGTTCTCCTCGTCGACGACAGCGCGGTCATGCGCCGCATGATCACCCGGACGCTGCAACTGAGCGGCGTGCCGCTGGGCGCCGTCGTCCCCTGCGCCAACGGCGCCGAGGCCCTCGAAGCCCTGCGCGTCTCGCGCGTGGACCTCGCCCTCGTGGACATCAACATGCCGGTCATGGACGGCGAGCAGTTCCTCGATCATGTCCGCGCCGATCCCCGGCTGGCGCCGCTTCCCGTCGTCATCGTGTCCACCGAGAGCAGCCCCACCCGCGTCCAGCGGCTGCGCCAGAAGGGCGCGCTGTTCGTCCACAAGCCGTTCACGCCCGAGCTGCTTCGGGACACCATTCACTCCCTGCCCGGGCTCGCCCATGACCCCGCTGCCCCAACACCCGCTCCGCCGGGTGGTGATCTCGACTTTTGAAGACCTCGCGATGCTGTTCACCCACGGAACCGCCAACGACGGCGGCCCGACCGCGCCCGTCACCTGCGCGGCCCGCGTCGCCTTCGCCGGCCCGCGGTCCGGCTTCGTCGACGTGCGCGCCTCCGATGACGTGGTGGCCGCCGCGGCCCGGAACATGCTCGCCGACGACGCCGCCGGCCCCGACCTGTGCTTCGACGCCATCGCCGAGCTCGCGAACGTGATCTGCGGCAACCTCACGCCCTCGCTCGGCGAGCGGGACGCCGTGTACCGGCTCGCCGCGCCCGTGCGCGCCCCGCTCGTCCCGGCGCCCGACGCCGATGCGTGCGTCGAGCTGGCCGTCGAGACGGGACGCGTCGAGGTCCGGCTCGTGTTCACCGAACCGGCGGCCGTTCGCTCGTGATCCGCGTCCTCGTCGTCGACGACTCCGCGCTCGTCCGCAACGTCCTGTCCGGCGAGCTGCGTCGCTTCCCGGACATCGACGTCGTCGGCACCGCCGCCGATCCGTTCGCCGCCCGCGACCGGATCCTCGAGCTGCGCCCCGACGTCGTCACGCTCGACGTCGAGATGCCGCGCATGGACGGTCTCTCGTTCCTCGAGCGGCTCATGCGCCACCATCCGGTGCCCGTCGTCGTCGTCAGCGCCGTCACGCCCGAGCACAGCGCGGCCGCACTGCGCGCCCTCGAGCTCGGCGCCGTCGAGGTGGTCTGCAAGCCCGGCTCGGCGTATTCGGTCGCCGAGGTGGGGCAGCAGCTCGCCTACGCCGTGCGCGCGGCGGCAC
>JAGWRZ010000025.1 GCA_028876365.1 Acidobacteriota bacterium
CCTCGTCAAGGTGTTCGGCTGGTACGACAACGAGTGGGGCTACAGCTGCCGCCTCGTCGACCTCGTCGCGAAGATCGCGCAGACGCTGCCGGCTGCAGTCGCCGCCTGATGCGCATACCCCGGTCCGTGCGCGAGGCCGATGTCGCCGGCAAGGTCGTCCTGGTCCGGGCGGACCTGAACGTCCCGCTCGAGAACGGGGCCGTCGCCGACGACACGCGCATTCGCGCCTCCCTGCCGACGCTCCGCCTGCTCCTCGAGAACGGCGCCGACGAGATTCACGTGTGCTCGCACCTCGGCCGGCCGAACGGCGTCGACGAGGCGTTCCGTATGGCGCCGGTCGAGGAACGGCTGCGCGAGCTGTTTCCCGACGACCGGATCCGCGTGCTCGAGAACACACGCTTCGACCGGGGGGAGACGAGAAACGACGATGGCTTCGCCCGCGAGCTCGCGAACGGCTGCGACCTGTACGTGGACGACGCCTTCGGGTCGGCGCATCGCGCCCACTCGTCGACGGAGGCGATCGCGCACATCCTCCCTGCGTACGCCGGCCTGCTGCTCGAGGAGGAGCTGCGCAGCCTCGGAAAGCTCCTCGGCGACGTTGAGCGGCCGTTCGTGCTCGTCTCCGGCGGCGCGAAGGTCGACGACAAGCTCGGCGTCCTGCGGCATCTCGGCGGGAAGGCCGACACGGTGCTCATCGGCGGCAAGATGGCGGAGCAGCTTCGCGCCGAGAACCCGCTCGACTTCGCGGCGGTGCTCCCGACCGACGTCGTCGGCGCTGCCGCCTTCGAGGCGGACGCCGACTCGGCGGTGTACGCGGTCGACGACCTGCCCCACGGCTGGCTCGGGCTCGACATCGGCCCGGAGACGCGCGCCCTGTTCTCGCGGCATCTCGCCGCGGCGAGGACGATCTTCTGGAACGGCCCGATGGGCGTGTTCGAATGGCCGCGGTTCGCCGAGGGGACGAAGGCGGTGGCCGAGGCGGTCGCCGGCAACGCGGACGCGTTCACCGTCGTCGGCGGCGCCGACTCGGTGCGCGCGTTGAACGAGCTCGGCCTGGCCGACAAGATCTCGTGGGTGTCGACCGGTGGCGGAGCGAGCCTCGAGCTGCTCGAGGGAAAGGAGCTTCCGGGCGTGGCGGTGATCCCGTCGGCGTGATCGTCGTCGGCAACTGGAAGATGTTCCGCGGGCCCGACCCTGCTGCGCTGGCGGGGCTCGGCGCGATCGTCTGCCCGCCGTACGTTCGCCTCGCCGAGTGCGTCGATGCGGGCCTCGTGACCTACGCGCAGAACGTCCACTGGGAGAACGAGGGCGCGTACACCGGCGAGATCTCGCCCGTGATGCTCCGCGATCTCGCTGTGACGGGCTCCCTCGTCGGGCACTCGGAGCGCCGGCGGTACTTCGGCGAGACCGACGAGACGGTGGGCCTTCGCGCGCGCGCCGCGCTCGCCGCCGGCCTGCGCGTCATCGCGTGCGTCGGCGAGACGATCGAGGAGCGGCGCGGCGGCAGGACCGAGCACGTGCTCCGGCGGCAGCTGTCCGTGCTCGAGCCGAACGATGACCTCGTGCTCGCGTACGAGCCGGTATGGGCGATCGGCACCGGTCACACCGCGACGCCGGAGACGGCGCAGGCCGCGCATGCGTTCATCAAGTCGATCCTCGACGCGCCGGTGATCTACGGCGGCTCGGTGAACCCCGACAACGCGGAGTCTCTGCTCTCGCAACCGGACGTCGACGGGGCTCTCGTCGGCGGAGCCTCGCTCGACGTCGACTCCTTCACGGCGATATGCCGGACGGCCGCGCGTATCCGCTCGTAGTCCTCGTCGTCCTCGACGGCTGGGGATGCGCGCCGCCCGGCCCGGGCAACGCGGTCTCGCTCGCGCGCACGCCGAACTTCGACCGGCTCTCCGCCCGGTACCCGCACACGACGCTGAAGGCGTCGGGCGAGGCGGTCGGCCTCCCGCCCGGACAGATGGGGAACTCGGAGGTGGGGCACCTGACGATCGGCTCGGGCCGCATCCTCTTCCAGGACCTCGTGCGCGTGTCGAACGCGATCGGGGACGGGTCATTCTTCGACAACGAGGCGCTGCGATCGGCATTCGAGCGCGGTGAGAACGTCCATCTGCTCGGGCTCGTCTCGCACGGTGGCGTGCACTCGCACATCGACCACGTGCGAGCGCTCATGGAGTTCGCGCCGGAGAAGACGTGGATCCACGCGTTCACCGACGGTCGCGACGTCTCGCCGCGCTCGGCCGTCGACGACCTCGCCGAGTTGCCCGTCGACCGCATCGCAACCGTCGCCGGCCGCTACTACGCCATGGACCGGGACGAGCGCTGGGATCGCACCGAGCGGGCGGTCGACGCGATCGTGCACGGCAAGGGCGAGCACGCGGACGATCCCGTCGCGGCCGTGCGGGCGAGCTACGCCGGCGGCGTCACCGACGAGTTCATCGAGCCGGTCGTCGTCGACGGCCGCCCGCGGCTCGACCCGGCGCGCGACACGGCGATCTTCTTCAACTTCCGGCCGGACCGGGCGCGGCAGCTGTCGGAGAAGCTCGGCGAGCTCGGCGTCGACCTGACGACGATGACGCGGTACCGCGAGGATCTCGACTTTCCCGTCGCGTTCGCGGAGCAGAGGGTCGAGATGGTCCTCGGCGAGGTCCTCGCCGATCACGGCCTCCGCCAGCTGCATGCTGCGGAGACGGAGAAGTACGCACACGTCACGTACTTCTTCGACGGCGGGCGCGAGGAGGAGTTCCCGGGCGAGACACGCCTCCTCGTCCCCTCGCCGCGGGACGTCCCGAGCTACGACAGGAAGCCGGCGATGTCCGCGGTCGAGCTCACCGACAGGTTCGTCGACGAGATCGCGAAGGGATACGGCTTCGCCGTCGTCAACTTCGCGAACCCCGACATGGTCGGGCACACGGGCGTCATCCCGGCGGTCGTCGAGGCGGTGGAGGCGACCGACGCGTGCCTCGGCCGTGTCGTGACGGCGGTCGAGCGGCTCGGCGGCGTCTGCCTCGTCACGGCCGACCACGGAAACGCCGAGCAGCTCCTCGAGAACGACGGGACGAGCCCGCACACGGCGCACACGACGAACCCCGTCCCGCTGATCGTCACCGCCGAAGGCCTCGCGCTCAGGGAGGGGGAGCTGTCGGACCTCGCCCCGACCGCGCTCGGGCTCCTCGGCATGACCCCGCCGGCCCAGATGTCGGGCCGAAACCTGGTCGCGGACGGCTGAAAAGGGGGCTATCATGAGGCCCTCTTGTCGCTGCCCCAGCCTGATCCTGGCGTCCTGCGGAAGGCGCAGCGGGGTGACGAACGCGCCTTCTCGATCATCGTGCGCGCCTACCAGGTGCCGGTGTTCAACTACGTGCTGAGGCTCGTCGGCGAACGGGCGCTCGCGGAGGACCTGACACAAGAGGTCTTCCTGCGCGTGTACCAGGGCCTCCCGCGCTTCTCCCTCCGGTCGAAGTTCACGACGTGGCTCTTCCAGGTGACGAAGAACCGCGTGCTCGACGAGCTGCGCGCCGTCGAGCGCCGCCCCCGTGCGGTGGCCGACCTCGACGACATCCCGGCGCTCGAGGTCCTCGATGCGCCGTTCGAGCGGATCGAGGCGATCGACGCCGTCTGGCGGGCGATCGAGGACCTGAACGTCGACCTGAAGTCCGCACTCCTCCTGCGAGACGTGGTCGGCCTGTCGTACAGCGAGATCGCAGACGCGCTCGAGGTAACCCTCGCAACGGTCAAGTGGCGGATCTACAAGGCGCGCGAGGACGTTCAGCTCGCGCTCGCACGCGAGGGCATCTACTTCTACGCGGACGAGCCGCAGCCCGCGGCACAGCCCGCGCCCCAGCTCTAGCCGGAGTACCGCGCGAGCCAGGCGGCGATGTTCTGCGCCTGCTGCTCGGCGGTCGGCGACTGACGAATCGGAGCGATCGGCGCGGGGCGGGGGGCGGGGGGCTTCGACCCGCCGCCCGACGAGGCGAGCGCGGCGGCGATGCCGGCCGCGA
>JAGWRZ010000026.1 GCA_028876365.1 Acidobacteriota bacterium
CGAGGCGTGCGCCTCCGAGGGTGAGCACCGAGCGCGACAGGAAGCGCGTGTCCGATGCGAAGAAGCCCGACGCGGTCGCGACGCCGTCGACGTCGCCGCGCTCGTCGCAGACGCAGAAGGTCGAGCCGTCGAGGACCGTCAGGGGCAAGGCTAGGCGGCGGTTCCCACTGCGTGCGTGCTGGCCTCGTCGAAGAGCAGCACCTTCTGCAAGGGGACCGAGAAGGTCTCCTGCGTTCCCGCCTGCAGCCGGGGCTCCACCGGCAGCTTGACGACGAGATCGTGGTCGCCGAGGCGGAGGTGCGCAAGCTGCCCGTCGCCGAGGTACTCGACCACCTCGACGTCCGCCTGGTAGCGGACGCCGCCACCCCGGCCGTCGCCGAGCTGCGCGTGCTCGGGCCGGAAGCCCGCAAGCTGCCCGGCGCCGCCGATCCCGAGCATGGCGGACGGCAACAGGTTCATCGCGGGCGACCCGATGAACCGCGCGACGAACGTGTTCGCAGGCCGCGTGTACAGCTCCTCGGGCGTGCCGATCTGCTGCAGCACGCCCTTGCTCATGACGGCGATGCGGTCGCCCATCGTCATCGCCTCGACCTGGTCGTGCGTCACGTAGATGGTCGTCGTGCCCAGGCGCTTCTGGAGCTTGAGGATCTCCGCGCGCGTCTGCACGCGCAGCGCGGCGTCGAGGTTCGAGAGCGGCTCGTCCATGAGGAACGCGGAGGGCTCACGCACGATGGCGCGGCCGAGCGCGACGCGCTGCCGCTGGCCGCCGGAGAGCTGCTTCGGCTTGCGCTTCAGGTACTCGCCGAGCTCGAGCACCTTCGCCGCCTCCTGCACGCGCCGGTCGATCTCCGGTTTGTGGATCTTGAAGTTCCGCAGGCTGAAGGCGAGGTTGTCGTACACCGTCATGTGCGGGTAGAGGGCATACGACTGGAAGACCATCGCGACGTTGCGCGCTCCGGGGGCGACGTTGTTCACGACGCGGTCGCCGATGAGGATGCGGCCCGAGCTGATCTCCTCGAGGCCGGCGAGCATGCGGAGCGCGGTCGTCTTGCCGCAGCCGGAGGGCCCGACGAGGACGAGGAACTCGCCGTCGGCGACGTCGATGGTGAGGTCGTCGACTGCGGTCGACTCGTCGAAGCGCTTCGTGACGTGCTCGAACGTGATCGGGGCCATCAGCGACTCTCCTTGGGAAGGGCGAAGTGCGCGACCGCGACGAACGAGTACGCCACCGTCAAGGTCAGAAAGGGCATCACCGCGGCTGCGACGCCGGCGAGGTTGACGAAAAGGAGCGCGAGGCCGAGCAGGAGGGTTGCGCCCGGCCTCCGCGCTCCCAGCACGGCCGCTTCTCGCGCGGCGAGCCGCAGCGGCCGTTCGGGCTCGGCGATCGCATAGGTCGCCAGCACGACCGCATAGATCCCGAGCAGCACGAAGAGGTAGACGGTGAGGAAGACGAAGGGCCATCCGAAGGACGACCGCGTGTAGAAGCGGACGGCGAAGACCGCGAAGACGACGAGCGCCGTGCCGGCTGCGCCGAGCTGGAGCCCGCGGCGCCAGTGGAGCCGCAGCCCGTCCAGCGCATCCGTGAGCGCGACGTTGCCCGTGCGCACGAGCGTCACCGAGCAGTGCACGAGCGCGGCCGCGAGGGGGCCGGCGAGCACGGCGAGGACGAGCGCGGCGTGAACGGCTGCGGTGAGGACCGCCACCGCGACGAGCACGGCGCCGAGAGCGGCGTTGACGGGAACGAGCCGCCACGAGTTGTGGAACACATCGCGCCCCGCGGCCCCGAGCGCTGCGCGGGCGCTCATCCCTTCACCCCCGCCGACACGACACCGGAGACGAAGTAGCGCTGGAACGCGAGGAAGATGGCGAGGATCGGCAGGATCGCGACGATGCTGCCGACGCAGATCTGGGGCCACAGCACCGTGTACTGGAAGTCGAGCTCCGCCAGGCCCAGCTGGACGGTGTAGTGCGCGGCGTTCCCCTGACCGAAGAGGATCAAGGGCCAGAAGAAGTCGTTCCACGTGCCCTGGAACTGGAGGATGACGAGCGCGGAGATGGCCGGCAGCGCGAGCGGCAGCATCACGCGCCAGAACGTCTTGAGGTAGCCCGCGCCGTCGAGCTTCGCCGCCTCCTCGAAGTCCTTCGGGATCGTCAGGAAGTACTGCCGCATGAAGAACAGGTTCGTCGCGGTGACGAGGTTGATGAGGATGTAGCCGCTGAAGTTCCCGATCAGGTGCCAGTTCGTCAGCATCACGAAGACCGGGATGAGCCGCAGCTGGTCGGGCATCATCAACGTCCCGAGGACGAGGAAGAACAGCAGGTTGCGTCCCGGGAACCTGAGGCGCGCGAACGCGTAACCCCCGAGCCCGGCGAGGAAGATGTTGCAGACGGTGATGACGACCGCGAGGAAGACGCTGTTCTCGATATAGGTCTTGAAGTCGTACTGCGTCCAGATCGTGCGCCACGCGGACGTCGTCCACGGATGCGGAATGAGCGTGATGTTGGCGCTGTCGGGAATCGTCTTGAACGAGGTCGCCAGGGTCCAGACGAACGGGATGAGGAAGACGGCCGCGACCGCGAGGATGACGGCGTAGAGGAACACCCTGCGCGCGACATCCGAGCGAGCGCGCCGGGGGACGAACGGCTCGGCCGCGACCGTCTGGAACGTCATGCCGCTTCCTGGCGTCCGATGGTCAGCCACTGAACGACCGTGAAGGCGAAGATCACGAGGAAGAGGATGACCCCGGCCGCGGCGGCGACGCCGAAGTCGAACTGCGTGAACGCCTCGCGGTAGATGTAGAGGACTGCCGTGTACGTCGAGTAGTTCGGGCCGCCCTGACCCGCCGACACGATGAACTGCTGGTCGAAGATCTTCAACGCTCCGATCCCGAAGACGACGAGGATGAAGAAGTGGGCGGGTCGCAGCAACGGGAAGGTGATCCTCCAGAACGTCCGCCACGCGCCCGTGTTGTCGACGGCCGCCGCCTCGTACACGTCCGTCGGGATGGACTGGAGCGCGGCGAGGTAGAAGAGCATCGCCGTCCCCGCCGACGTCCACGAGTTGAGCCCGACGATCGCCCACGTCGCCGTGCTCGCATTCTGGAACCACGGTGTCCTGCTGCCGATGATGTGGTTGAGGAGGCCGTTCGCGTTGAAGATGTAGAGCGCGATCGTCGTGATCGCGACCGACGACGCGATCGAGGGGAAGTAGAACGCGGAGCGGAAGAACTCGCGGCCGCGGATCTTCTGGTTGATGACGAGCGCCAGCGCGAGGCCGAGCGCCATCGTCAGCGGGACGACGCCGACGGTGTACTCGAGCACGTTCTTCAGCGCGGTGTGGAAGATCGGGTCGTGGATGACCTTCGCGTAGTTGAACATCCCCCCGCCGCCGGCCTGCTTCCCGAGGATCCCCCAGTGGAAGAAGCTGATGTAGAACGCGTAGCCGAAGGGGTAGAGAAAGAAGAGCCCGAACACGGCGAGCGGGACCGAGACGAAGCCGTATCCCCACGCGGCCTCCCGGATGCGCGCGCCGAGCATCGTCGAGTGACGCTGACGGACTGCTCGGCTCGCGGTTGCCATGGCGTGGATGGGTGGTGCCCTCGCGCAGTCTCCTACGCGAGGGCACCCGTCGATCGCTCGATCAGCCCTTCAGAGCCGCTGCGACGTCGGAGAGCATCGACGACACCGACTTGCTGCCCGAGATCACGGCGGTGAGGTCGTTGTTCATCACCGTGTATGCAGTCGAGAAGTTCGGGTTGCCGAAGCCCCAACCGACCGCGTACGGCGCGGCGGCGAGGAAGTTCTGCCGGCCGCCGATCGCCTTGACGTCCTTCCGGGACGGCAGCGCGAGGCCCTTCGACATCCAGAGCGTCTGGCCCTGCTTGCCGACGAGCCAGGAGAGGAGCGTCCAGGCCGCCTGCTTGTTCGGCGAGTCCTTCGCCATCGAGTACGAGACCGTGAAGGCGAGGTTGCCGCCGGTCTTGTCCTTCACCATCGGGAAGACGCCGTACTGGATGCCCGGGTAGGTCGACTTCATGAACGGGAGCAGCCAGTTGCCCTCGAAGATGATCGCCGACTTGCCCTTGCCGAGCGCGGTCCCGCACCAGTCGACGCCGAGCTGCGTCGGGGTCTCGGCGAGGCCCTTGTTCAGGAGGCCGACGTAGAAGTTCACCGCGGCGGCAGCGGCCGGCGAGGTGATGTTCGAGAGCGAGCCGCCCGCCTGGTAGACGAACGCGAGCATGCGCGCCCAGTCGGGAGACAAGCAGATCGGCGCGCCGCCCGGGGTGAGGTTCTTCGCCTTCATCGTCTCGGCGACCTTGAGGAGCGTGGACCAGTTGGTCGGCGCCTTGCCGCCCGCCTTGCCGAGCAGGCCCTTGCTGATCTCCATCGCGAGCGGCGACCAGTCCTTCGGGAAGCCGTAGATCGTGCTGCCCGACTCGAAGGCCCCGAGGAGCTTCGGGAAGAACGCGTTCGTGTCGAACTTCGTCGCCTTGACGTAGCTGTTGAGCGGCTGGACGACGCCCTGCCGCTCCCACGCGCCGATCACGCTCGAGTCGACGTAGAAGACGTCGGGCGGGTTGTGCGCGGCGAACCGGGCCGTCATCGCGGTCGGGTAGTCGCCGTTGATCACGGTGAAGGTGGCGTGGATCGTCGGGTGGGTCGCGTTGAACTTCGCGATCACCTGGTTGAGCAGGGTGTCCTCGTCCGGGCCCGACGACCAGCCGGCCAGGGTGACGTTCGTGACTTTCGTCCCCCGCGTGCCGGCCTGTGCCGTCGCTGCCAGGAGCACCACGGCGATCAGCAGGCCGAGGACGACTCCCAAGCGCTTGCGCATGACCTATACCCCTCCTGTTTGGAACCGGTTTCAGACCGGATGGGCGGCGAGATTACGCCGTCTTGCCTGGAAAAGCAAGAAACCCATCCACTTGACTCTCAGACGACGCCGAGGGATGGTTGGTTAGCGATGGAACCGCTACCGGGGTCTGGAGGCGCGGCGCGGATCGCCGACGTCGCCGCCCGCGCCGGCGTCGGGGTCGCGACCGTCTCCCGCGTGCTCAACGGCCGTGCGAACGTCCGCCCGGCGACCCGCGACCGGGTGCAGGAGGCGATCCGCGCGCTCAACTACCGGCCGAGCTCGGTCGCCCGGAGCCTCTCCCTCCAGCGGACGATGGTGGTCGGAGCCGTCCTCCCGTGGTTCACGAATCCGTCCGCCGTCCAGCGGGTGCGGGGGATCGTCGAGGGACTGAGCGGCTCTCCCTACGACCTGATGGTCTTCGACGTCGAGTCCGAGGACCGCCAGCGCCGCGCCTTCGAGCTCTTCGACCGCGGCGACCGCGCGGACGGGCTCCTCGTCGTGTCGACGCTGCCGCCCGATGCGGAGGTGGAGCGGATCCGGAGCGCCGGGCTTCCCTGCATCCTCGTCGACGGCGTCCATCCCTCGCTTCCCTCCATCGCCGTCGACGACGCCGGGGGCGGCGAGACGGCGACGCGCCACCTGATCGAGCTCGGCCACCGGCGCATCGCGCACATCGGCGACACGCCGCCGGAGTTCCGGTTCGACTGGAGCAGAGACCGTACGCGCGGATACGAGCGCGCCCTCGAGCGCGTCGGGATCGAGGTGCGCCCCGAGTACGTGCGCGAGGGCACGCGGCTGTTGCACGTCGCGCGCGGCATCGCGACGGAGCTCCTCACGCTGCCCGACCGGCCGACGGCGATCTTCGCGGCCTCCGACACGCAGGCCTTCGGGACGCTCGAGGCCGCCCGGGCGCTCGGCATCCGCGTCCCCGAGGAGCTGTCCGTGATCGGCTTCGACGACATCGAGGTCGCCTCCCATGTCGGGCTGACGACCATCCGGCAGCCGCTGTTCGAGAGCGGGCGCCGCGGCGCCGAGCTCCTGCTCAGAGCGCTGTCCGGGCGCCGCGTGGACGTGCGAACCGAGCTGCTCCCGCTCGAGCTCATCGTGCGCGCCACCACGGGCCCGGCGCCTAGGACGTAGGCGGCTTCACGGCGAGCGCGGCGTCGAACGAGCCGTAGCGCTCGTGCATGAAGTGGGCGGCCGTGATCATGCGCAGGTCCAGCGTGTGCAGCGTCCGCCTGTCGACGACGATCGCGAACCATGCCGGCGTACGCGGGTCGTAGAACGTGATCCGGAGCGTGCCGGCCGTCTCGCCGACGACGTGCGCATCCCTCGCCGACTGCCACAGCGGGACGGGCTGCGTCACGGGAGCCGTCTGGGGCGACTCGACCCACTTCCCGTGCGGCGCACGATCCCAGCGGCGCCCGCCGACGATGACCGCGCTGTATCCGCCGCGCACGCTGTATGCGATGCGATCGGGCGCGACCGCGCGCCAGTCGCTGAAGACGACGTGCGTCGCGTCCGAGCCGAGCCGGTCGGTGAACGCGACCGAGCGGAGCGCGCGCCAGACACGCGCTGCGCGCGCCACGAGGGCGGTCGCGTCACGCGCCTCCGGAATGCGAACGAGCCAGCGGGTCGAGCCGACGCGAACGTCGACCGTGTGCACGCGCGCGGCGGCCGCGCGATAGCAGCCGGCGCCGCACGATGCAGCCCGCACGCCGTTCGCCGACACCGCCAGCCCGGAGACGCCGACGCTCTGCTGTCCGACGATCGACACCTGGACGGAGGACGCGGTCACCGCGAGCGCGAGCGCGTCGGGCCCGTCCTCGCGTGCGAACACGATCGCCCCCGCCGGGGGCGCGGGGAAGGTCGGTGCGGGCGGCGGCGCGGGCGCGAGCGGCGTCGGCGCGGCGCCGAGCGAGGCGGGCCCGGGCGTGTCGTGGAGAAGAAGCGCGGCGAGCGCGACCGCGAGCACTCCTGCGACGAGCGCGAGGAGAGCGCCGATGAGCTTGACGGGCATCGCCCGCTGAAAGTAGCTACCCGGCTTCGTACGAGGGCCGCTCGCCGCCGCCGACCCTCAGGACGCGCGCGAACGACGTCGGAAGCCACCAGTTCCACCGCCCGAGCAGACGCATGAGCGCAGGCACGAGGAGCGCGCGGATGACGGTCGCGTCGAAGATGATCCCCGCTGCGAGACCGATGCCGAACTGCTTGATGTCGGTGCCGGGGCTAGAGGAGAGCACGAGGAACGCGAACATGAGGATCAGCGCGGCGCTCGTGACGAGCTTGCCGGTGCGCGCAAGCCCGAGCGCGATCGCCTTCGCCGTGTCGCCGGTCTCGTCGTAGGCCTCCCGCATGCGCGTGAGCATGAAGACCTCGTAGTCCATCGACAGGCCGAAGAGGAAGGCGAAGATCATCAGCGGGATCCAGGGAATGATCGACTGCGTCGCCGGGACGCCCCAGATCGCCTGCGAGCCGTGACCCTGCTGGAAGATGAAGACGATGATTCCGAAAGCCGCGCCGAGCGAGATGAGATTGAGGATCGCGGCTTTCAGCGGCAGCACGATCGAGCGGAACGCGCGCATGAGCAGGATCACCGTCAGCAGCACGACGAGCCCGAGGACGTACGGGAAGTTGCCGTAGACCGCATGCACGAAATCGCGGTCGGCGGGAGCGATGCCGCCGAGCGTCGCGTCCGTCCCGTTCAGCGCCGTGTGCACCCGAGTGACGATGCTCTGAATGCGCGTGCTCGAGCCGTCGACCGAGGGGAACGCCTCGATGATCGCGTCGTTGCCCCTGCGCCAGCCCGGGCCGGGCGGCGCGACCGCGCCGTCGATGCCGGAGGTCGCGCGCAGCTTGGCGACGATCGGGCCGGTCGCCGCGCCGTGCTCGACGAGGACGTCGAAGGGCTTGATCACGCCGGGCGAGATCCCCGCCGCCGCGAGAGCGTCGCGGCCGACGATCGCATCGCCGCTCCCAGGCATGTCCTTCGCCTGCGCCTCGCTCGGGTTCATCTGGACGCCGAAGAAGACGAGGACCCCGACGATCGCGAGGCCGGCGACGGCCACCTGCCAGGGACGGCGCATGACGAAGCTCGCCCAGCGGCCCCACGGCCCGTCCTCCGGATGCCCGCGGTCGACGAGGCGCTTCGGAAGCAGGCGCAGGCTGTTGATCCGCTCGCCGAGCACGGCGAGGAGCGCCGGCAGGAGGGTGATCGCGGCGAGCACCGACACCGCGGGGATGAGCAGGCCGCCGAGCCCGATCGAGCGGATGAACGGGAGCGGCAGGACGATCATCGACATGAGGCCGACGGCGACGGTCGAGCCGGACACGATCACCGACCGTCCGGCGTGCGTCATCGTCTCGACGAGCGCGGTCTCGACGTCCTCGCCTTCGCGGAGCTCGTCGCGGAAGCGGAAGATCATGAGGAGCGCGTAGTCGATGGCGACGCCGAGCCCGACGAGCGCGATGAGGAACTGGACGATGATCGAGACGTTCGTGACGTAGGTCAGCGCCCACACGAGCGAGAACGTGTTGAGGATCGCGGCGACCGCTACGACGATCGGCATCAGCACCGCGGGCAGCGTCCCGAAGACGAAGAAGAGGATGACGAGCGCCCCGGCGCCGCCGATCAGCCCCTCGGTGAGGACGCTCGGCCCCTTGCCGCCGCCCGATGACGCCTGCTCGAGCGCGTCGCGACCGGTGAGGTACGCCGTCACGCCCTTCGGCGTCGCCGTCTTCAGCGCCGCGCGGACCTGCTTGACGCGCGTGTTCGAGCTGAAGGTCGGCGAGCCGGGCGGATAGATCTCCGCGAACGCGGTGTGGCCGTCCTTCGACACGTACGCGCGGCTTCCGGTCGACCAGTAGGACGAGGTGCGCGAGCCCTTGTCGACGGCGGCCGCCTTCGTCACGGCCCGCTCCAGACCGGCGACCTTCGTCACGTCGCCGCTCGTGTGGAAGACGGCGACGAGCGGCGCCTGCTGCCCGGTCCCGAACCGGTCGAGCGTGCGCTGGTTCGCCTCGTAGGCCGAGTACCCGGGGATGGAGAAGCTCTGGAACCAGCGCTTCGACACCTGCGACGACGAGTAGGCGCCGAACAGGGTGAGCACGATCCAGGCGCCGATCACCAGGCGGCGGCGGCGGACGATCACGTGTGCGAGGCGGGCCAGCACGGCTTGACCCTAGCCACTCCAATGGTAGGATGTCAAATCATCTCAACTCCAAGTACCAGCCCGGAGCCGATCGGTCGCGATCTCGTCTTCACCGCCAAGATCCTGCGGGAGGCGTTCGAGGGCGTCATGGCCCAGGCCGGCGGGTCGCTCGGGACGTGGATCGTCCTCAACGCGATCAGCGCCGAGGGCTTCGTCTCGCACAGCATCCTCGCCAGTCACGCGCACGTCGACGGCGCGACGATCACCTACCACGTCGACCGCGCGGAGAAGCTCGGCCTCGTGCAGCGCGAGACCGATCCGGACGACCGCCGCGTCAAGCGCCTTCGCCTCACGCCCGAGGGCGAGCGCGTCCACAAGGAGCTGTGGTCGGCCGCCCGCGCGTTCGAGGCGCGGGTGATGGCGGGCGTCACGGACGCGGAGCAGGCTCGCCTGCGGCGGACACTCGCGAAGCTGCGCGCGAACCTCGCCGCTCCACCTGCCGAAGGACGAGCGAGCCGATCAGGAACAGGAGCACCTCGACGACGGTGATCGCGACGCGGTTGAGGAGCGTCGCCGACAGCGCGGCGCCCGGCGCGACGACCGCGAGCATCAGGCCGTACATCGATCCTTCGCGGGCGCCGAGCCCGGACGGCGCGAAGAATGCGAGCACGGCGACGATCGCGCCGACGGCTGCCGTCCCGCCGAGGAAGACGATCGTCGACGCAGCCGGGTGCGCGCCGACGGAGCGAAGCAGCAGCCAGAGGCCGGCGCCGCCGATCACCCACGTGCCCGCGTAGAAGAGGAGCAGCGAGACGAGCGTCGACGGGCGCAGCGGCGGCAGCTCCTCGTAGCCGAGCCGGCGGAGGAAGCGCGCGGCGAGCGCCTGGAAGATCCGCGGATAGAGCAGCACCGCGACGACGATGCCGAAGATCCCGATCGGGATCACCGGCCCGCTCACTCCGTGGACCCACGCGAGCGAGATCGCGAACACGAGCACGCCGGACACGGCGGACAGTCCCGCCTCGACGAGCATGGCGGCCGTGACGAGCGACGCGTCGGTCACACCGGCTCGGCGCATCGCGACGACGCGCGCGGCCGGCGTCCACACGCCGCCGGGAACGTACTTCGCGAGCATCGAGATGATCTCGGCCTGCAGCGACGTCGGGTAGGAGATGCGCACGCCCCAGTCGGAGAGGATGCGGATCCAGCCGATGACGAAGACGAGGTAGTACGCGGCGACCGCGGCGCACGCGAGCACGAACAATCCCGGGTTCGCGTTCCTCAGGTCCCTGCCGGCGGCATGAAGCGACCCGCGGACGCCCCACGTCAGCAGGCCGAGGAAGATCGCGAGGAGGGTGAGCTCGACCGCGACGCGAAGCCGCGGATGCCCCCTCAGCTCAGATGCGACTCGAGAAACTCGCACGTCAGCTTGTACGCACGCATCTCGTTCGCATAGCGCGTGAACCCGTGACCCTCGTCGTCGAACACGACGTAGTCGACCTCGCGCCCGAGCTCGCGCAGCCGCTCGACCATCTGATCCGACTCCGACTGCACGACGCGCGGGTCCTTGGCGCCCTGGATGACGAGCATCGCCGCGCGCACGTCCTCGACGTAGGTGATCGGAGACCGTTCGCGCAGGAAAGCCTCCTCGGTGTCGGGGTCGCCCACCCATTCCGCCATGAACCGCAGCCACTGCGGCGGGACGGCCCGGACGAACGTGACGAGGTTCGACGGCCCGAAGATGTCGACGGCGGCGCGCCAGTATTCGGGCAGCCGCGTCACGCACGTGAGCGTCGCGAAGCCGCCGTAGGAGCCGCCGAAGACGGCGAGGCGGCCGCCGTCGACGAACGGCTGCGCCTTCAGCCACTCCGCGGCGGCGCGCCAGTCCTCGAGGTCGCCGCCGCCCCAGTCGTGGTGGATGAGCTTCTGGTAGCTCTTGCCGTAGCCGGTGGAGCCGCGGATGTTCGTCGCCAGCACGCCGATGCCGCGCGACAGGAGGTACTGCACGTAGGAGCGGTAGAGCGGCTTCTCCTGCGCCTCCGGGCCGCCGTGGATGAGGACCGCGAACGGCGCTGCGCCGTCTCCGTCGGGCCGGTACAGCCAGGCGGGAATCTCGCGGCCGTCGAAGCTCGCGTAGCGGATGAGCTCGGGCGCGCGCATCTCGAGCTCGAGCAGCGCCGGCTCGCGGCTCTCCGTCACGGGATGCGCCTCGCCGGTCGCCGTGTCGACGACGTAGACCTCTCCCGGCCGCGTCGGCTGATCCCAGACGAGGGCGAGCGTCGCGCCGTCGTGCGAGAGGTTGAGGCCGGAGCCGAAGACCGCGATCGTCCCGTCCGGGAGCCTCGGCTCGGGGAGGTCGACGCCGCGCTCGACGTCGCGGAGCCGGAGGCGGGCCCATCCGTCGTCGTTCTCGATCCACGCGAGCACACGACCGTCGCCCGAGCCCGCGAGCTCCTCGATGTCGTGCTCGGGCGTCACGAGCCATTCGACCGGTCCGTCGAGCGGTTTGAACGCGAGGCCGCTGAACTCGCGGCCCTCGTCGGTGAGCAGGAAGAAGCCGGAGCCGTCGCTCTTCCACGGTCCGGGGGAGTTCTTCACCTCGCCCTCGTGCGGCGTCCGCTCGGTGGCCTCGCCCGACTCGATCTCCACCGTCCAGAGCGAGACGTCGGTGTTCGAGCGGAACTCCGCGACGAGCAGCTGCGAGCCGTCGGGGGAGAACCCGAACGCAAACGTGTACTTCCCTTCGCCGAAGAGGTACCGCGGCTCCGCCTCGTCCTCGGCCCAGACGAAGACCTCGCCGTCGGTCGGCGTACGCGAGTTGGCGGAGAACGCGAAGCTTGCGCCGTCCGGCGCCCACGCGGAGGGCGTGATCCCGTGCTGGACGTGCGCGAGGTCGGTGACCTGCTCGACCGCGCCTCCGGGTGGGATGCGGTACAGCTGGTAGAACTCGTCGCCGTCGCGATCGGCTGCGAAGAGGATCGTGCCGTCGCCACGCACCGCGACCGTCCGGACGGCGTGGTCGTCGAAACGCGTCAGCTGCTCGGCCTCGCCCCCGGCGATCCCGACCGACCACAGGTTGAACTGACCGGACCGGTTGGTCGAGAAGAGCACGCGCGAGGCGTCGGGCGTCAGCTCGGCGACCGGCAGGAAGCGCCGGTACGCGAGGTAGTCCTCGAAAGGAGCCCGGCCCACGCGGTGAGCCTACAGACGCAGGACGGCCGCGCCGCGCACTCCGCCGGCACGCATCCGGTCGAGCGCCGCGTTCGCGTCCTCGAGCGGGAACACCTCGATCTCGGCGCGCACGGGCACCTGCGGCGCGAGCGCGAGGAACTCCTCGCCGTCGCGACGGGTGAGGTTCGCGACCGAGCGAACGCTGCGCTCCTCCCACAGCAGCTCGTACGGGAACGACGGGATGTCGCTCATGTGGATGCCGGCGCAGACGACGGATCCGCCCCGGGCGAGAGCGGCGAGCGCGGCCGGGACGAGCGCGCCGACCGGCGCGAAGACGATGGCGGCGTCGAGCCGTTCCGGCGGAAGCTCGTCCGACCATCCGGCCCACTCGCAGCCGAGCTCGAGCGCGAAGGCCCGGCCCTCCTCGTCGCCTGGACGCACGAAGCCGAACATGCGGCGGCCCTGATGTCGCGCCACCTGCGCGACGATGTGCGCCGAGGCGCCGAACCCGTAGAGGCCGAGTCGCTCGGCATCGCCGGCGAGCCGCAGCGCGCGGTAGCCGACGAGCCCGGCGCAGAGGAGCGGCGCCGCGTCGAGGTCGGAGTACCCGTCGGGGATCGGAAGGCAGTAGCGCTCGTCGGCGACGACGTAGTCCGCGTAGCCGCCGTCGAGGTCGTAGCCGGTGAAACGGGCGTGCTCGCACAGGTTCTCGCGGCCCCTCGTGCAGTACCGGCACGTTCCATCCGTCCAGCCGAGCCAGGGGACGCCGAGGCGGCGGCCGTCATCGGCTTCGCCGACCACCTGGTGGCCGGGAACGAGCGGCAGCTTCGGATGGGGCAGATCGCCGTCGACGACGTGGAGGTCGGTGCGGCAGAGACCGCACGCGCGCACGCGCAGGCGGATCTGCCCGGGGCCGGGCTCCGGCTCGGGCAGCTCGCGCAGCTCGAGGGGCTCGCGCTGCGCGGAGAGCACCATCGCGCGCACGAGTAGATTCTGGCGGTGCAGAGCACCCTGCCGTACGGGTGGTACACCGATCCCGAGATCCTCCGACGCGAACAGGAGCGCATCTTCCGCTCCGCCTGGCAGTACGTCGGGCACCTGGGGCAGCTGCCGGAGCCCGGGACGTTCTTCGCCGGGAGGGCCGGCCGCACGCCTGTCGTGGTGACGCGCGCGCGTGACGACGTCGTGCGTGCGTTCGTGAACGTGTGCCGCCACCGCGGGTTCGTCGTCGCTTCGGGCGAGGGCAGGCGCGAGACGCTCCAATGTCCGTATCACGCGTGGACGTACGGGCTCGACGGCCGCCTGCGCAGCGCGCCGCGCTCGGATGAGGAGGATGGATTCCCGCGCGGGGAGCTCGGGCTCGTTCCCGCAGAGGTGGGGACGTGGGGACCGTTCGTGTTCGTCACCACCGCCGCCGACGCGGAGCCGCTGTCGGACGCACTCGGGTCGATGCCGGCGCAGGTGGCGGAGCTCGGGCTCGACGTCGACGACCTCGTGTTCCACTCGCGGTGGGAGGCGGAGCTCGAGGCGAACTGGAAGATCGTGTGCGAGAACTTCCTCGAGTGCTACCACTGCCAGGTCGCGCATCCTGCGTTCGCCGAGGTGATCGACACCTCGACGGATGCGTACGCGCTGGCGACGGACGGCCGCCTGTCGAGCCAGCGCGGGCCGGTGCGGGCGGACGTCGGGGTCGAAGGCGAGCTCCAGCGCTCCCAGTTCCACTTCCTCTGGCCGAACCTCGGCGTGAACATCTTCGCCGGGCACGCCAACCTCTCGATCGGGCCGATGGTGCCGCTGACGCCGGACCGGACGTACCGGTTCCTCGACTACTTCTTCGGCAGCGGCGTCGACCGGGCGTGGATCGACGACCTGATGGCGTTCGATACCCAGGTCGGGAACGAGGACCGCGCCCTCGTCGAGGGCGTCCACCGCGGGATGGCGAGCGGCGCTCTCGACCACGGCGTCCTCATGGGCCGGAGCGAGCAGCTCATCTCGCACTTCCAGGGCCTGACGGCAGCCGCGCTGGACATCGGCTGAAGAGGGCGCTACCGGGGACAGTCCCCATCACGGGATCGCGAGGATCTCGTCTCGCCTGCGCGACACGTCCGGGGGCTTGCGCCCCCGGTGCGCGCGTCACGAGAGCGTCGCGACTTCCAACCGGTCTCGTGACGGGGACTGTCCCCGGTAGTGCCCCGATCAGCCGGGGCGGCCCTGGAGACTGGGCCCGCGCCGCGATAGATTCGACCCTTCCTGCAACTCAGAGGAGGGCAACGTTGAAACATCTAGTCGCGGCCGTCCTGCTCGCGGCTCTCGTCGCCGTTCCGGTGGCGACCGCGAAGCCGGCCGCCGCCCCCACGCTCAAGCCCGGCCAGCTGACCGTCGGGCTCAACCCGCCGGCCGTCGGCTTCCAGATCGGGACGCTGCGCGGCAACGACGTCATCAACCCGAGCGGCTTCGAGATCGACTTGGCGAAAGACATCGCGGCGAAGCTCGGCATCTCCGCGGCGAACATCAAGTGGATCAACATCCCGTTCGACACGCTCTTCCGCCCCGGGTCGAAGCCGTTCGACTTCGCCTTCGAGGAGTCGACGATCACCGCCGCGCGCGCGAAGGCGGTCGACTTCACCGCGCCGTACTTCAATGCGAACCAGGGCGTGCTCCTCAAGGTCGGAGCGACGGTCCCGCACAGCCTCGCCGACCTGAAGAAGATGACGATCTGCGCCCAGTCGACGACGACCGGGCTCGACTACGTGCAGCACCAGCTCCACGCGTCCAAGGTCCAGATCTACAACACGACGGCGGCGGCGTTCGCGGCCGTGCAGGCCGGCCGCTGCGACGCCTTCGTCATGGACGTCCCCATCATCGCGTCGCAGAAGAAGACGAAGCCGTCGGCATACGGGCCGATCGCGGGCCAGATCGAGACGCACGAGCAGTACGGCGGCGTTCTCGCGAAAGGCTCGAAGCTGACGCCGTTCGTCTCGAAGGCGATCAGGGCCCTGACGGCGGACGGGACGATCGCGAAGCTCCAAAAGAAGTGGTTCGCGATCGACGTGGCGAAGATCCCGGTGCTGAAGTAGGGACGGCGACGTGCACCGCGTCCTCCAGGACTTCGCCGACCCGTTCTACTTCAGACAGGTCCTGCCGGACATCTGGTCGGGCTTCCTGATCAACGTCCACATGATGGTGATCGCGGAGGCGCTGGTGCTCGTCCTCGCCCTCGTGCTGGCGATCGTACGGGGCTTGCCGGGCCGCGGAGCGAAGCCGTTCCGCGGCCTGGCGATCGTGTACACGGACTTCTTCCGGGGCACGCCCCTCACGATCGTCGCGTACGCGTTCATCCTCGGCGTCCCCGGTCTGCGATACGCGGGGATCTCGAACTACTCGAACGAGGTGTACGGGATCATGGCGCTCACCGTCGTGTACACCGCCTATGTCACCGAGGTGTATCGCGCCGGCATCGAATCGGTGCACGGAAGCCAGCGGATGGCGGCCCGCTCGCTCGGGCTCTCGTACGGCCAGGCAATGCGCTACGTCGTGCTTCCGCAGGCGATCCGCCGGGTTGTGCCGCCGCTGCTGAACGACTTCATCGGGCTGCAGAAGGACACTGCGATCATCGGCGCCATCGGCGTCACCGAGGCGGCCGCGCAGGGTCAGAACTTCGCGAGCAGCTACTTCAACTTCACGGGCTTTCTCGTGGGCGCCGTCTTCTTCATCTACCTGACGATCCCCCTCGCGCGGTTCACGGACCACCTGATCAAGCAGCGCGAGCTCCGCGAGCGTGCGGCGATGGTGTGAACGCGAACGGCCATTTCGTCGCGCTCGAAGGAGTGACGAAGCGGTTCGGCGATCTCGAGGTCCTCCGTCGCGTCAACCTCACGGTCGAAGAGCACAACGTCGTGTGCCTGATCGGAGCCTCCGGCTCGGGCAAGTCGACGCTCCTGCGCTGCATCAACCTCCTCGAGAAGGTCGACGAGGGGCGGATCGTCGTCGACGGCGAGGAGATCACGAACGGCCAGGTCGATGTCAACGCCCTCCGGCGCAAGATCGGAATCGTCTTTCAGGCGTACAACCTGTTCCCCCACATGACGGTCCTCCAGAACGTCTCGCTCGCCCCGCGGAAGGTGCGCGGCCTCGACCGCGAGACGTCACGGGAGGTCGCGATGGAGCTCCTCCGGCGGATCGGCCTGGAGGACAAGGCGAACGAGTTCCCCGATCGCCTCTCGGGCGGACAGCAGCAGCGCGTCGCGATCGCGCGCGCCCTGGCGATGAATCCCCGGCTGCTGCTCCTCGACGAGATCACGTCGGCGCTCGACCCACAGCTCGTCTCCGAGGTGCTGAACCTCGTTCGCTCGCTCACCGAAGTCGGGATGACGATGATCATCGCGACCCACGAGATGACGTTCGCGCGGGAGGTGTCGGACCGAGTCTGCTTCCTCGACGGCGGAGTCATCTACGAACAGGGGCCGCCGGAGCAGATCTTCAGCAACCCGAGCGAGCCGCGCACGCGCGAATTCCTCGCCCGCATTATCGAAGCGGGGCGCCTGTGAGCGCGGGACGGCTGATCCGGTCGCGGGCCCCCCTCGCGGTCGGCGCCCTGATCGCGGTGCCGCTGTACTTCGCGACGCTGATGGCGACCTCGCTCGCCCTCGACAAGCCGCACGTCGTCAGGGGGCATCCGGGGCCGAGCTCGACGGGCACCGAGCTCGCGATCTACTCGGCCGCGCTCATCGCGCCCGCGATCCTCCTCGCCGCCGGCGCCGCCGGCATGGTCGTGCGGAGGGTCGGCGTCGCTCTCCCTGCGATCGCGGGGATCGTCTGCTGCCTCGTGCTGCCGGGGATCTCCCGCGGCTGGATCGCGCGGCACGAGCGGCGCTTCCCGCTCGGCGTCGACTTCATCGCGGACAACAACGCCTCGAACCTGAGCAACCGCGGCGAATGGGAGCACGCGGCACAGGCGACCGTGTCGAGCATGTGCCACTGGACGACGGGTCTCGCGGTGGGCGCGATCGTGGTCGCCGTGCTGCTCGAGATCCGGCGGTACCGCGGGAGCGACGCGATCGTCGTCGGGCCACCGCCCGACACGACAGGCGGCGCGCCCCAGATCACCTAATCGCGCGAGAGGAGCGTGCGCGCGGTGTCGTGCGCGGCCTCGTCGCGCTCGGCCCACAGGCGCTCCGCGAGGAAGCCGAGGACGTCGCGGATCGAGACGACGCCGACGAGGTTGCCGCCCTCGACGACGGGCAGGTGCCGCAGATTGCGCGCGCCCATCATCTGCGCGGCGTCGAGGATGGTCACGTCCGAGGAGACGCTCAGCGGTCCGGGCGTCATCACGTCGCGCAGCAGCACGGTCCCGAACGAGGCCCCGGCGCCGGCGAGCCGCAGCACGTCGCGCTCCGTGAAGATGCCGACGAGCTCCGGTCCTTCCACGACGAGAACCGAGCCGACGCCCGCATCGAGCATCGTCCGGATCGCTTCGGCCGCGCTCTGATCCGGGCGCGCCGTGACGAGCTTGACCCGCATGACGCCGCCGATGTGCATCCTCGACCTCCCGTCTCGCTGGTGACGATCGGCACGTTACTCGACCGGAGGGCCCCGTGTCTTCCAGGATCGGTCCCGGGAAAGCGATTCGGGAGGGTCCCGCACGCCGGAAGCACCGCCCTCCGCATGGTCGCCGGGCTCGAGGAGATCTCGAGCCGCGTGCTCAGGATCGGCGACCGCACAGTCGGCAACGTTCCCTCGCGCGACGGCGCCATCGCCATGGTCTTCCAGAGCCACGCGCCCTACCCGCATCTCTCCGTGCACGACAACATCTCGACTCGTCGATGACCGAAGCGATCGAGAGCTCCGAGGTGCGCGCGACCCACTGAGCTTCAGCTATCGTTAACCCGGTTAACGATATGCCGAAGACCGCAGTCGACACCGTGGCCCTCGCCGACGCCCTCCGGCCGGCACTGCTGCGCGTCGGCCGGGAGCTGCGCCACGAAGCCCGGGCGCTCGGGGCCTCTCCCGAGCAGGTCGCGCTGCTCGTGGGCATCAAGTACGCGCCCGGAATCGGCATCGGCGAGCTGGCGCGACGCGAACGGGTGAGCGCGCCGGCGATGACGAAGCACGTCGACCGTCTCGAGCGGGACGGCCTCGTCGAGCGGACGCAGAGCGAGGACGACCGCCGCCGGGTCGGCATCACCCTGACCGACGAGGGCCAGCGGCTCCTCCGCAGCGTCCGCTCCCGCCGCACGGCCTGGCTCGCCCAGCGGCTCGGCGAGCTGAACCGGTCCGAGCTCGCGGCGCTCGAGGCCGCGGTCGACCCGCTCTCACGGCTCCTGCACGAGGGCGAAGGACGATGAAGAGCACGTTCTCGAGCCTCCGCTACCGCAACTACCGGCTCTTCTTCGCGGGACAGCTCGTGTCGCAGACCGGCTCGTGGATGCAGCGGATCGCGCTCGGCTGGTTCATCCTCCAGCTCACGCACGACGACGCGTTCGCCGTCGGCTTGATGGCGTTCGCGCAGTTCCTCCCGTTCACGATCTTCGGCCTCTTCGCCGGCGTTCTCACGGACCGGATGGACGCGCGCCGGCTCGTGATCGCGACGCAGCTCGCGCAGACCGCGAGCGCCGCCGTCCTCACGTGGATCGCCCTCGGCGGGCTCGCGCGCCCGTGGATGCTCTACGTGATCGCCTTCGTGAACGGCACCGTCCTCGTCCTCGACGTGCCCTCGCGCCAGCAGCTGACGTATCGCATGGTCGGCCGCGAGGTGCTCCCGAATGCGATCGCGCTCAACTCGAGCCTGTTCAACGCGTCCCGGATCTTCGGCCCGTCCGCCGCCGGTCTCCTCCTCGGCTTCGCCGGCGTCGGCGTCTGCTTCCTCGTCAACGCGATCAGCTTTCTCGCGGTGCTGCTCGGCCTCCTCGCCATGCGCACCCGGGACTTCTTCCCGCTCGAGGAGTTCGAACGGCCTCGCATCCTCGCCGGCACGCGCGAAGGCCTCGCCTACGTGCGGCGCCAGCCGCGCATGCTCGCCGTGCTCGGGCTGACCGTCGTGCTCAGCACGTTCTGCTTCAACTTCAACGTCACGCTGCCGGTGCTCGCGAAGATCACGCTCCACGGGCACGGCGCGGTGTACGGGTTCCTGTCCGCGGTCTTCGGCGCGGGCGCGCTCGCCGGGGCGCTCGTCGCGGCCTCGCGAGCGCGCGCATCCGTGCGCGTGATGCTCATCGGCGCCCTCGTCTTCACCGGTGCGGAGCTGTTGCTCGCGCCGGTGCGAAACGCGATCGCGGCGGGCCTCCTCCTCTTCCTCGTCGGCGCCGGGTTCACCGCCTGGTCGGCGAACTCGAACGCCTCGATGCAGCTCGCTGCGCCCGACGCGCTCCGCGGCCGGATCATCGGCATCTACTTCTACGCGTTCAACGGGACCGGGCCGGTCGCCGGCATCCTCACCGGCTGGCTGTGCGCCCGCGGCGGGACAGAGCTCGCGTTCGCGGTCGCAGGCATCGTCGGGATCGCGGGAGCGCTCGCCGCCGGGGCCGCGCTCCGACGCCGTCCGCCGATTCAGATCCCGCGCCGGGCCGAGCACGCGCGCGCGTAGAGCCTCGCCGCCGACGAGGCGCAAGTTTTTCGCCGGCGAAGCATCTGATCAGCGAGGCCGGGCGGTGGGCCGCAGCCCGTCCGGCCTCATATCCTCCGTTCGTGCCCGCGATTCACATCGAAGGGCAGCGCATGCACTACCTCGACGAGGGCGCGGGCGCGCCCGTCCTCCTCGTGCACGGCGAGCCGACCTTGTCGTACCTCTGGCGCAGGCTCATCCCGCCGCTCGTCGCGCACGGCTACCGGGCGGTCGCGCCCGACCTGATCGGCTTCGGCCGCTCCGACAAGCCGGCAGAGGTCGAGTGGTACTCGTACGACCGCCACGTCGCCTCGATCGCCGGCCTCGCCGATGCGCTCGACCTGCGCGGCATCACGCTCGTCGTCCACGACTGGGGCGGCCCGATCGGCCTTCGGTACGCGGTCGAGCACGAGGAGCGCGTCGAGCGCCTCGTCGTCCTCGACACCGGAATCGGCGGCGGCCGGCCGCCGAGCGAGCTCTGGCTCCGCTTTCGCGAGGTCGTCCGCGCCCTCGGCGCCGACGTCGACCCGGTGCGCCTCGTCGAGTCCGGGACGGTCGGCGGGTTGAGCGACGAGGCGCGCGCCGCGTACGCGGAGCCGTTCCCGACCCCGGAGTCGAAGGCGGGCCTCCGTGCCTTTCCCGAGCTCGTGCCCGCCGAGGCCGGCCATCCGAACGCGGAGCCGATGAACCGCGTGCGCGACGCTCTTCGCTCGTGGACGAAGCCGGCGCTCGTCGTCTGGGGTGCGCAGGACGCCGTCCTCCCGTCCGCGCTCGCGCACGCGTTCGCCGACCTCGTCCCCGGCGCAGGCGACCCGGTCGTCCTCGAGGGCGCAGGGCACTTCCTGCAGGAGGACCGGCCCGACGAGCTGGCGGAGGCGATCCTCCGCTTTCTGCCGCGCGGTCTACAGTTGACGGAAGGCGATGGACGTCTCCCGTGACTTCCGGCTCGGCGCCGGCATCCTCGCGGCCGAGCTCGCGCTGAGCGGCGCCTACTTCCTCGTCTCGAGCACGAACGCCCAGGACGCGATCTACGAGCTCTTCGGCGGCGGCTGCGTTCTCGCCGTCGCCTGGTCGATCCGGCACGTCGGCCCTCGCTCGCGCCTTCCGTGGATCGTGTTCGGGATCGGGAACGTGCTGTTCGTCGCCGGCGACATCGCGTTCGACATCTCCCCGAACGCGACGCCGCCCGCGACCGCCGACTATCTCTATCTGATCGCCTACCCGCTCTTCGCCGCGCTGCCGGTGATGCTCGTCGTCTCGTCCGGGAGCCATCGCCGGATCGGCGCGCTCACCGATGCGGCGATCGTCACGCTCGCGTTCGCGGTCTTCGAGTGGATCTTCGTCATCGAGCCCGCCCTCCACCAGCACTGGCCGCTCGGGGAGCGTGTCGTTCTCGGCGCCCTGTACCCCGCGATGGACATCGTTCTCCTCGGCGCGTTCGCCGGCTTCTTCGTCTCGCCCGCGTGGCGCTGTCCCTCCTTCGGCTTCCTCGTCGCCGGGGCCGCGAGCCAGCTCGTGGGCGACATCGCGAACACGATCGACGGATCGGCGTACTCCGGCGCTTCGTGGATCAACTGGCCGTGGATGGCGTCCTACATCTTCTGGACGGCCGCCGTCCTCCACCCGTCGATGCGACGGTTGGCCGGGCCCGCGCGTGAACCGGATACCCCCATCGGCCGCTGGCGCCTCGCCGCGCTCTTCGGCGCTCTCCTGACCGTCCCGGTCGCCCGCCTCGTCGCGGACGCCGACCACAGGATGATCGGCGTCTGGGTCGTCGGCACCCTGCAGGCGGCGATCGCGGTGCTCGTCGTCGCGCGGATGGGAATGATCCTGCGCTCGGTCGACCGCATCCGCGGCCGCCTCGCCGAGCAGAACGAGGAGCTCGTGCAGGCCGACCGTCTCAAGGACGAGTTCATCGCGCTCGTGTCTCACGACCTGCGCACGCCGCTGACGTCGATCATCGGCTACGTCGAGCTCGCGCTCGACGAGGACGGCTCCGAGCCGCTCGACGCCGAGCGGCGACGTTACATCGAGGTCGTGGCGCGCAGCTCCGACCGGCTCCTCCGGCTCGTCGACGACCTGCTGCTCGCCGCACGGCTCCAGTCCGGCCGATTCGTGCTCAACGTCGACGAGACCGACCTCGAGTCGATCGCCGCGGACGCTCTCGACGAGATGCATGCGCGCGCCCAGCGAAAGGGCGTCTCGCTCTTCCTCGCCTGCGACGGCCCGGTCCGCGTCGAGGCCGACCGGCGGCGCATCCTGCAGCTGCTCGACAACCTCGTCGGCAACGCGGTCAAGTTCACGCCGGAGGGCGGCCGCATCGAGCTGCGCGTCGAGCGGACGCTCGCGGGCGCGGCCATCGAGGTGTGCGATACCGGCATCGGCCTCACCGAGGGCGACGAGGAGCGCATCTTCGACCGCTTCTACCGCTCGCCGAGCGCGGTGGCCGAGCACGTGCCCGGGACCGGCCTCGGCCTTTTCATCGCCCGGGCGATCGCCGAGCACCACGGTGGGAGTCTCAGCGCGCGTGGGCGCGAGGAAGGCGGCAGCATCTTCAGGCTGGAGCTGCCGACGGCGGCCCCGCACACGGCCGACGACCCGGAGACGGAGCTCGTGGCATGACGGCCACCGTGCTCGTCGCCGAGGACGACGAGGACATCCTCCTCCTCGTCACGACTCGCCTCCAGCGCGACGGCTACGACGTCGTCACCGCCCGCAGCGGCGCCGAGGCGCTCGAGCTCGTGCGCGAGCGCCGACCGGCGCTCGCCGTGCTCGACATCGGCATGCCGCCGCCGGACGGCCTCGAGGTCGTGCGGCAGATCCGCGGCGATGCCGAGCTGCGCGCGATGCGGCTTCTCCTGCTCACCGCGAAGGCGCAGGAGTCGGACGTGCGGCGCGGCCTCGAGGCCGGCGCCGACGCCTATCTCAGCAAGCCGTTCTCGCCGGCGGACCTCTCCGCGCGCGTGCGGGCGTTGCTCTAGGCCGTCGGCTTCGGCGGCGGCGCGGTGTAGCGATAGCCGAAGCCGCGCACGGTCTCGATCGGCACCGCGTCGGGGGCATCCGGTTCGAGCTTGCGCCGCAGGTAGCCGATGTAGAGCTTGACCTGGTCTCCGCCGACGCCGTAGGTGTCGCCCCAGACGAGCTCGAGCAGCTGCTCGCGGCTCAGCACCTGGCGCGGATTGCGGACGAACGTCGAGAGGAGCCGGAACTCGAGCGGCGTCAGCTGCACGTCGCGGCTTCCGACGGTGACGCGGTGCTGGCCCCAGTCGATCGTCAGGTACCCGTCGCCGTACGAGTCCGCCTCGCGCGAGCGGTCGCCGCGCGAGGCCCGTCGGAGGAGCGCCTGCACGCGGGCGATCAGCTCCTGCTTGCCGAACGGCTTGACGACGTAGTCGTCGGCCCCCGCGTGCAGGCCGCGGACGCGCTCCAGCTCGTCTGCGCGCGCGGTGAGCATGAGGACGGGCACGTCGGACATGTCGCGGATGCGGTCGAGCATCTGCCAGCCGTCGAGCTCGGGCATGGAGACGTCGAGGATGACGAGGTCGGGGCGCTGCGCGTGGAACTCGCGGAGGCCGTCGCGCCCGTCGGGGGCCTCGAACACGACCGCTCCGGCGCGCTCGAGGAGCGTCCGGACGAGCGAGCGGATGTCGTCGTCGTCGTCGACGACCAGGACCCGGGCGGCGGTCATACCGATTTCATACCACGCTCAGCCGCCGTTCCCTCGGGCCTGGACGATGTTTCCGGCCTGTGGCGACCATCCTGATCGTCGATCCTGATCCGGCCAACCGGTCGCTGCTCGAGCTTCTCGTCTTGCGGCTCGGTCATCGACCGATCGGCCAGCGCGAGCTGACCGAGGGCGAGGAGCCCGACCTGATGCTGCTCGAGCCGGCCTCCGAACCGGGTCTGCGGCTTGCCCACCGGTTGCGGCAACGGCTCCTGCGGCTGCCGATCCTCTGCGTCAGTATCGAGCCGCCTGGCGAGGACACGTCCAGCCTGGACGCGGTCGACTACGTGATGAAGCCGTTTCGCCGGTCGACCCTCGAGCATGCGCTCGAGCGGGCTCTGATCCAGTCGCGAGACGGCGAAGAGGTTCGGCAAACGGCATAGGCCGGGTGCGTTCCCCCGCGCGCCCGGCTTAGGCCCACTAGCCGATATCCCAGGTCTCGCCGCTGTGGAGCAGCGCGGCGAGGTCTCCTTCGCCGCGTTTCGCCGTCGCGGTCGCGAGCTGCTCGGCCATCAGATCGTCGTAGACGGGCCGCTCGACGTCGCGGAAGACGCCGACGGGGGTGCCGCCGAGCGAGTCCTGCGTCACGCGCGAGAGCGCAAAGGCGAGCGCCGCGCTCTCGTGGCGGGCGTCGTGGACGAGAACGCCGTCCTCGGCCGCGTCGCACACCTCGATCGACCCGTCCGAGCGCTGGCGCAGCGCCTTCTCGCCGCCCGCTCCCCAGGTGATCGGCTCACCGTCGCGGAGCGGGATGCGATTGGCTCCGTCCTTGTCGTCGCGGACGAACGCGAAGGCGTCGTCGTTGAAGATCGGGCAGTTCTGGAAGATCTCGACGAAGGCGCTGCCGCGATGCTCGGCCGCAGCGCGGAGCACCGCCGTCATTCCGGCCTTGTCGGTGTCGATCGCACGCGCGACGAAGGTCGCCTCGGCGCCGATCGCGAGCGAGAGCGGGTTGAAGGGCCAGTCGAGCGATCCCATCGGCGTCGACTTCGTCACCTTGCCGAGCTCGCTCGTCGGCGAGTACTGCCCCTTCGTCAAGCCGTAGATGCGGTTGTTGAAGAGGAGGATCTTCACGTTGACGTTGCGTCTCAGCGCATGGATGAGATGGTTGCCGCCGATCGAGAGCGCGTCGCCGTCGCCGGTGACGACCCAGACGGAGAGGTCGGGCCGCGTCGTGGCGAGCCCGGTCGCGATCGCCGGCGCGCGCCCGTGGATCGAGTGCATCCCGTACGTGTTCATGTAGTAGGGGAAGCGCGCGGCGCAGCCGATGCCCGAGACGAAGACGGTGTTCTCGCGCTCGATGCCGAGCTCCGGCATGAACGACTGCATCGCGGCGAGGATCGCGTAGTCGCCGCAGCCGGGGCACCAGCGAACCTCTTGATCGGTCCTGAAGTCCTTTGCGGTGAGCGTCATTGGTCCGCCAGCGCCTCGATCGCCCGCGCCACCTCGGCCGCGCGCAGCGGCAGGCCGCGAACCCGGTTGTAGCCGACCGCGTCGACGAGGAACTCCGCGCGCACGAGCTTCAGCAGCTGTCCGAGGTTCATCTCCGGCACGAGCACCTTGTCGTAGCGCCGCAGCACCTCGCCCGTATTGCGCGGGAACGGATTGAGGTGCCGCAGGTGCGCGTGCGCGACCGCGCGGCCGTTCTGCCGGACGCGCCGGCATGCCGCCGCGATCGGGCCGTACGTCCCGCCCCACCCGAGGACGAGGATGCGCGCGTCGCCGCTCGGGTCGTCGACCTCGAGCTCTGGGATGTCACCTGCGATGCCCGCCACCTTCTGCGCGCGGAGCCGCGTCATCAGATCGTGGTTGTCGGGATCGTACGACACGTTGCCGGTGCGATCCGCCTTCTCGAGGCCGCCGATGCGATGCTCGAGCCCCGGCGTGCCCGGTACCGCCCACGGCCGCGCGAGCGTCTGCTCGTCGCGCAGGTACGGGAGGAACTGGTCGCCGTCGTTCGGCTTCGTCGCGAGCCTCGTCGAGATGTCGGGCAGCGTGCCCACGTCAGGAAGGAGCCACGGCTCGGATCCGTTCGCGAGATACGCGTCGGAGAGGAGATAGACGGGCGTCCGGTACTTGAGCGCGAGGCGGCACGCCTCGATCGCCGCGTCGAAGCAGTCGGAGGGCGAGCGCGCGGCCACGACCGGCACCGGCGACTCCGAGTTGCGCCCGAACAGGACCATGAGCAGGTCGCCCTGCTCCGGCTTCGTCGGCATCCCGGTGGCGGGACCGGCGCGCTGGATGTCGCAGATGACGAGCGGGAGCTCGAGCATGATCGCGAGGCCGATCGTCTCCGCCTTCAGCACGACCCCGGGGCCGGCCGAGGTCGTCACGCCGAGCGAGCCGCCGAATGCGGCGCCGACGGCGGCTCCCGCGGCGGCGATCTCGTCCTCCGCCTGGAACGTCCGCACGCCGAAGTTCTTGTAGCCCGCGAGCTCCTCGAGGATCGCGCTCGCCGGCGTGATCGGGTACGCCCCGAGGAAGAGCGGCAGCTTCGCGAGCTTCGCCGCCGCGACGAGCCCGAGCGAGAGCGCCTGGTTGCCGGTGATGTTCCGGTACGTCCCGGGCTCGAGCTTCGCCGGCTTCACCTCGTAGGTGACCGCGAACGTCTCCGTCGTCTCGCCGAACGCGTATCCCGCCTGCAGCGCCTTCACGTTCGCCTCGGCGATCTCCGGCCGCTTCGCGAACTTCGACTCGAGGAACTCGATCGTCGGGTCGATCGACCGGCCGTACAGCCACGACATGAGGCCGAGCGCGAACATGTTCTTCGAGCGCTCCGCCTCCCGCGGCGTGACGCCGTCGATGCCCTTGAGCGCGCCGACCGTGAGCGAGGTCAGCGGCACCGAGTGCAGCTGGAACTCGTCGAGCGAGCCGTCCTCGAGCGGGCTCGCCGCGTATCCGGCCTTCTGCAGGTTGCGGTCGTTGAACGCGTCCGAGTTGACGATCAGCGTCCCGCCCTTCGGCAGGTCCTTGATGTTCGTCTTCAGCGCGGCCGGGTTCATCGCCACGAGCACGTTCGGCGCGTCGCCCGGCGTGAGGATGTCGAAGTCGGCGAAGTGCACCTGGAAGCCGGAGACTCCGGGGAGGGAGCCGGCCGGCGCCCGGATCTCCGCGGGGAAGTCGGGGAACGTCGAGATGTCGTTCCCGAGCAGCGCCGTCTCCGAGGTGAACTGCGAGCCGGTCAGCTGCATGCCGTCGCCCGAGTCGCCCGCGAAGCGGACGATGACCTGTGACAGCTGTTCGACCGGCTTGGCCAAACCCTCAGTACAGGTATAGCACCGGCTACTCGGCGAGCAGCGCGTCGAGATCGACGGGCTTCGTCCACATGGTCGGCTTCCCGTCGGCGTCCTCCGGCCACTCCGCCCGCGGCCGGTCGTAGTACAGCTCGACCCCGTTCTGGTCCGGGTCGCGGAGGTAGAGCGCGACGGAGACGCCGTGGTCGCTCGCGCCGTCGAGCGGGATCCCCGCCGCGAGCACGCGGCGGAGGGCGTCGGCGAGAGCCTTCCGGTCGGGATAGCGGATGGCGGTGTGGTACAGGCCGGTCGTGTTGCGGGGCGGCGGCCCGCCCCCCTTGGACTCCCACGTGTTCAGCCCGATGTGATGGTGGTAGCCGCCGGCCGAGATGAAGGCGGCCTCCTCCCCGTAGCGCGCGAAGACGTCGAACCCGAGAACGCCGGCGTAGAAGCCGAGCGCGCGGTCGAGGTCCGCGACCTTCAGGTGCACGTGGCCGATGTCGACGCGGGGATCGATGGACATCAGCCGTCATTGTGCTTCAGCTGCGACTCCTTCCGCTGGGCCTCCGCCAGGCTGATCGTCCCGCCGCACACCTCGGCGTTGAGCTCGTTCTCGATCCGGTCGACCTCGGCGGCGCGTGGGTACGGCTCCGGCCAGAGGTTCCGCGGATCGGTCGGGTCGCCGCCGAGCTCGAGGGAGATGAGGTGGTCCTCCTGGTAGAGGGACGCGCTCCCGGGCAGGCCGTAGGCGTGCATCTGCGTCGCCTTCAGTGCGTTCGTGTACGCGACCGGCGGGCGTACGGTGGCGGTCCAGCCGTGGACGCAGATGGTCGAGCCGATCGTCGCCTGCGTCACGTCCGCGTTCAGGACGCCGGGGACGCGCGGCAGCACCGCGCCCGTCGAGACGTGGCCGCTTCGGGCGCGCAGGACGAGCGCCAGGACGAGCAGCGCGAGCGCCGCGACGACGAGCACGTGCCGGACGGTCACGCCGCCGACGGTACGGCCCGATCCTCCTTCGTCGCAAGACGCACGTGCAGACACGTCCCGGCGAGCGCCCAGACGACGTATGCGACCCACGGGTCGCCGATGACGTCGGTCTGGATCGCGAGGGCGAGGATCGCGGCGAACGCCGCCGCCATCCGCAGCGCGCCCGCGCGCCAGAGCGAGACGAGGAGGGCGAGCCCCCACGCGATCCAGAGAACCGAGCCGAGGATCCCGAGCTCCGCGCCCATCTCCGTGTAGTTCGACTCGCCCGCCTTGATCGGAGTGCCGGTTCGCGACGCGGTCTGACCGACGTTGCCGAGGCCGAAGCCCTGCGGATGGTCGAGGACCGTGCGCACGCCGTCCTTCAGGGATGTCCAGTGCTCGCGCAGCGACGGCTCGTTCTCGGAGAGGGCGTTGCCGCTCGTCGGCGCCGTCGTCGCCTTCGCCACCTTCTGCTGGTAGACGAGATCGGCCTTCGTCCAGTGCCCGGTCGGCCCGATCGCCGGGAAGACGTGCGCCCACCCAACCGTAACGACGACGGCGGCGGCGGCGAGCGCGAGCGGGCGCCAGTCGCGGGCGGCGAGCGCGAGCAGGACGAGAGCGCCGGCGAGCGCGAGGAGCGACGAGCGGGAGAACGTCCACAGCAGGCCGGCGAAGGCGAGGGCGGCGAGCGCGAGCGCGACGCGGCGGCGCGGCAGCAGCAGGAGCGCGACCACCATCAGGTAGCCGGACGCGAGCGGGCTGAGGAACGTCGACACGAGCCTCCGCAGAAAGTGCTGCTCGGAGCCCGTGTTGTAGATGAAGTTCTCCGGCAGGCCGGCGACCTTCGGGTTCTCGCCGGTGCCGTGGTAGTCGTAGCCGAGCTGCTTGTGGAAGTAGTCGACGACGCCGTTCGTGCGCCACCAGCCGATCGGGACCGCGTAGAGGTCGACGAGGCCGAGCGTGGCGACGAACGCGGCCGTGCCGAGGATCGTCCATCCGATCCGGCGCAGCTCGGTGCGGTCGAGAAGGAGTGAACGCCCGAGGAAGTAGGCGCCGACGGGGACGAGATCGTGCTTCGCGGCGAGCGCGACGGCATGCCGGTCTGCGACGCCGCCGAGCGCAGACTGCGGGATGAGCGCGTACACGACGACGAGCACGCCGTACGCGAGCGCGAGGGCGTCGACGACACGGGGCCGGAACGGAAGACGCCGCTCGGCGGCGGCCTTCCGTATCACGCGCGCGAGCGCGACCGCGAGGAGGATCTCCTTCCACGCCGCGATCGCGGTGAGCGTGGACCCGCGCACGCCGGCGGCATAGAGGGACGCCATCGCGGCGTTGTGGACCGCGAGCCCGACGACGAACGCATAGAGCGCGACGACGGGGCGGCGCCAGACGGATGCCGCCGCGACGGCGAGGAGCAGCGCGTAGACCACGAGCTCGAGCGCCGTCACGGCGGCAAACCTACAACGCGAGGTCGACTAGCCCGGGCCCCAGGGGAACTCGCCCGCAACCGCGGCGAGCGCGGCCAGTAGCGCCAGGATCAAGAAGAGCTTGATCGCGAAGCTGCTCCGCAGCATGTCCTCCTCCTCTCGGTATGAGTTGGGTCTGACAAGGGACAGCGGAGAGAATGAAGCCTGGGCAAGACGGACAGGCCCATTGACGACCGGCCCGGGACCGGCCAAAATCGGTCAATGCCGCCGGAAACCCCGTCGCCTGCGGGCGAGACGATCGGGCAACGGCTCAAGCGACTGCGGCTGGAACGAGGGCTGTCCCAGCGCGAGCTCGCCGCTCCGGGGGTCTCCTACGCCTATATCTCGCGGATCGAGGCGGGCACCCGGCAGCCCTCGGTCAAGGCGCTGCGAAAGCTCGCCGGCAAGCTCGGCGTCACCGCCGATTACCTCGAGAGCGGGTCAGAGCTCGACGCCGAGAGCGCGCGGGAGCTCCGCCTCGCCGACCTCGAGCTGGCCATCCGGCTCGGGGACGCAGACGGATCCGAGCCCGCCCTGAAGCAGATTCTCGCCGATGCAGAGGCCGCGGCCGACGCGCCGTCGGCGTTCCGCGCACGCGTCGCGCTGGCGGCCGTGCGCGAGGAGCAGAATGACCTCGCTGCCGCTATCGAGCTTCTCGAGGCTGCCGTCGGGCAGGAGTTCGTCCAGCCGACGGAACACGTCGACGTGTTCTCGCAGCTCGGACGCGCGTATTCGGCGGTCGGCCGGACAGCGCAAGCGGTCGAGCTATTCGAGATGTGTCTCGACGCGTCCACGAACAGCCCGTCCGCGGAGGCGCGGTTTGCGCTGATGCTGAGTTATGCGCTCACCGACGCCGGTGAGGTTGCCCGCGCTGAGGACGTCGTTCGGGATGCCCTTGCGCACGTCGGAGACACGGATGATCCGTACATGCGAGTGCGCCTGTACTGGTCCATGGCGCGAGTTGCGGATGCCGAGGGACGGCCGTCGCTCGCTCTGGCGAACATTCGCAAGGCGATTGCATTGCTGGAGATGACCGAGGACGCTCTCAATCTCGGCCGCGCGCACTCCGTCGCTGCGCGACTCCTCGTCGAGCGCGGCAAGGGACCGGAGGCCACCGAGCATCTCGATCGCGCCGAGCGACTTCTCGGCGTCTCGCCTTCGCCCACCGACATCGTCGAGCTGAAGATCCAGCGCTCGCGGATCGCCCGTCTCGATGGCGATACCGAGGGCGCGATCCTGTTCGCGCGCCAAGCGCTCGCGATCGAGTCGATGCCGGCCGACCGCGGCTATGCCTTGGCGGTTCTCGCAGACGGCCTCGCGCTCAAGGGCGAGGCGGCGGAGGCGGATGCCGCATACAGAGAGGCGGTCGAGATCCTCGAGGCGGAGGGCCGTTTCCGTCCCGCCGCGAACACCGCCCGCTCGTGGGGGAACATGCTCCGTGCAGGCGGTGACGAAGCGCGGGCTCTCGATGCGCTCGACCGCGCCGCCGAGCTCGGCATGCGCGCTGCGCCGCAGCACACCCGCAACGGGTGAGCGTCGAGCTCGCGGTCACCCCGCGCGGCCCGTTCTCGCTCGCGCTCTCCGCGCGCCACGCGAGCGACGCGACGAGGACGTTCCGCGACGGCGTCTTCACGCAGGCGCTGGCGGTCGGCGACGGGATCGAGCTTGCGCGCGCCCGGCAGTCGCCTTCTGGCATCGTCACGATCCGGTCCGAGTCCGAGACGGGGGCCGAGCGCCTGCGCTGGCTCCTCGCCCTCGACGACGACCACTCCGAGTTTCTCGCGCGCGTCCGCCGAGACCCAATGCTCGGACGCGCGTCCCGCGAGCTGCGCGGACTGCGGCCCATACGCGTGTCGAGCGTCGCCCAATCTCTCCTGCGCGCATTTTGCGGCCAGCTGATCGAGGCGAGGCGCGCGCGGCGCACGGAGCAGACGATCATCCGCGCGCTCTGCCCGGCAGGGCCCGAGCGCCTGCACGCAGCACCGACGGTCTCCGATCTCGCATCGCTCGCACCGTCGCGGCTGCGGAGCCACGGCCTGCACGCACGGCGTGCGGCCGCACTCGTCCGGCTATGCCGATCGATCGACCTCGAGCGGCTGCACGAGCATCCGACCGAGGCGATCGTGCGACGGCTCGTGCGCGAGCGCGGCCTCGGACCGTGGTCGGTCGGGGTCGTCTGCCTCGAAGGGCTCGGGCGCTGGGATCACGGGCTCGTCGGCGACCTCGGCCTCGTCAAGCTCCTCCGCACCCTGCGCGGGCGCGAGGTCGAAGGGTGGGAGACGGCCGAGCTGCTCGAGCCCTATGGCGAGTTCTCCGGTATCGCAAGCGTGTATCTGCTCGCCGGGCTCGGCCGCGGGCTGCTCCCGCTCGACGCCGCCGCCGCGGCGTAGGCAGACTCAGCGGCCATGATCGCGATCCTCGGGTGCGGTCGCATCGGCGAGGCCCTGCTCGTCGGCCTCCTCGACGCAGGCTGGACGGACATCGTCGTCACGACGAAGTCGGAGGCGCACGCGGCCGAGCTTCGCGAGCGACACGGCATCGACGCCTCGACCGACAATGCCGCCGCCGTCGCCAAGGCGAGCCTCGTCGTCGTCGCCGTGAAACCGCAGGACATCGACGCGCTCCTCGCGGAGGTCGGGCCGCTCCTCACGCGCGAGCAGACGGTGCTGTCGATCGCCGCGGCGATCCCGACCGCGCAGATCGAGGCGCGCGTCGCCGACGGCGTCCCCGTCGTGCGCGCGATGCCGAACGCCCCGTCGACCGTGCACGAGGGGATGGCCGGGATCTGCGCCGGCGCGCATGCGGGCGAGGAGAGCCTCGCGCTCGCCGAGGACGCTCTCGCGCACCTCGGCCGCGTCGTCCGTGTGCCCGAGTCGGCGATGGATGCGGTGACCGCGCTGTCCGGATCGGGCCCGGCGTACTTCGCGCTCCTCGCCGAGGCGATGATCGAGGCCGGCATCCTGCTCGGCGTCTCCCGGGAGATCTCGACGACGCTCGTCGTGCAGACGATGCTCGGAACGGCGAAGCAGCTGCGTGACCGCGGCATGCATCCGGTCGAGCTGCGCGAGTCGGTCACATCTCCCGGCGGGACGACGATCGCCGCCATCCGAGAGCTCGAACAGGCGGGAGTCCGCGCCGCGCTCCTCAACGCGGTTCAGGCAGCGATGACGCGTGCACGGGAGCTGGCGAGCGCGCATGAATGAGATCGAGATCGTCGTCGACGAGAACCCCGCCGCAGTCGTGGCCGGGATGCTCGCGGCGGCGGCGCGGGACGGCGGTCACGTCGTCCTCACCGGCGGCTCGACGCCCGCGGTCGCGTACGCGCTCGCGGCGGAGCGCGAGCCGGACTGGAGCAGGACGGAGCTGTGGTGGGGCGACGAGCGGTGCGTCGCGCCGGAGCACGAATGGTCGAACTACGGGATGGCGAAGCGGACGCTGCTCGACAACGTCGCCGTGCAGCCGGCGGCGGTCCACCGGATGAAGGGCGAGCTCGGCCGCGACGCCGGCGCAGGCGATTACGACAGAGAGCTCGGCGGCCTCGCCCGCTTCGACTTTCTGCTCCTCGGGCTCGGCCCGGACGGCCACATCGCCTCGCTCTATCCCGACCAGCCGACGCTCGACGAGAGCGAGCGCCGCGTCCTCGGCGCGGAGGCGCATCTCGAGCCGTTCGTCGACCGGATCACGTTGACGCTGCCGATGCTGCGCGCCGCGCGCGCGATCGTGTTCCTCGTCGCCGGCGCGGACAAGGCGGACGCGTGCGCGCGTGCGTTCGCCGGCCCCCCGGCGCGCTCGACGCCCGGAAGCCTCGTCCGCGCCGTCAGCGGGACGACGACGGCCGTGCTCGACCCGGCCGCGGCTGCCCAGGTGCCCTAGCGGGGACAGTCCCCATCACGAGACCGCGTGGGTGCGGTGACACCGTCGTTACACGGCGGTGGTAAGAGCTCCGACTCGGGCAGCTCGACCGCCATGTCGCGCCGCGCCGCCAGGATCTGGAGGACGAGGACCGTGTCGGCGACGCGACAGTCCTCGAGGAACTCGTCGCGCCGCTCGAACGACTCGAGCACGCTCGACACGTCGGCCGCATATTCGTTGCGGTCGAGCCCGGCGATCATGAGCAGCGCGTCGGCGACGTCGCGCGGAAAGTCCTCTCGCTCGACGAGCGCCTCCGCGGCGATGCGGGCGTCGACGTCGCGGCCGAGCACGAGGAAGGCGAGGACGGCCGCGTACGCGCCGATCGCCGATGCCGACTCGGCGGCGCCCGCGTCGAGCGCCCAGCGCGCGGCGTCCGACGCGTCGTCGCCGGCAAGGAGCAAGGCCTTCATCGCCGCGATCGGCCGACCCCACGAGCCGGGCGGCGCGCCGGCGTCCCAGCTCTCGCGGTAGCGCTCCGCCGCGCGGCGCAGCCAGCCGCCCGCCTCGTCGCGCCGCCCGTCCATCAGCAGGCACACCCCCGCCGCCCACGCGGCGTTCCCGAGCTGCGTCAGCTGGCGCTGGTCGAGCTCGCGACTCTCGCCGCTCCGGTACCGCGCCTGCGCGTCCGCGGCCCGCTCCCTCCAGGTCATCCCGGCAGTCTACGAGCGTGTGATTGACTAGTCAGTCATGCGCGAGGCGCGCGAGGTCTTCTTCGTCGACGGCGTGCGCACGCCGTTCGGAAAAGCCGGCCCGAAGGGCCAATTCTGGCGAACGCGCGCCGACGACATGGCGGTGAAGGCCGTGCGCGAGCTCCTGCGCCGGAACCCGGAGATCCCCGCCGAGCGCATCGGCGAGGTCGTCTTCGCCGCCACCGCGCAGGTCGGCGACCAGGGCCTGACGCTCGGCCGCGACGTCGCGCTCCTCGCCGGCATCCCCGACACGGTCCCGGGCTTCGCCGTCGACCGCATGTGCGCCGGCGCGCTCACCGCCGTCACCGCCGCCGCGGGGGAGATCGCCCTCGGCGCGGCCGACGTCGCGCTCGCCGGAGGCGTCGAGCACATGGGCCACCACCCGATGGGCGCCGACGTCGAGCTCAATCCGCGCTTCGTCTCCGAGCGGCTCATCGACGAGTCGGCGGCGGTGATGGGCAAGACGGCGGAGAACCTCCACGACCGCTTCCCCGCGATCACACGCGAGCGCGCGGACGCGTTCGCGCTCGCGTCGCAGCAGAAGGCGACGGCGGCATGGGCGAACGGCGTCATGCGCGAGACCGTCGTCCCCATGGCCGTCTTCACCGACGACGGGTGGAGACTCGCCGAGAGCGACGAGTTCCTGCGGCCCGACACGAGCCTGGAGGGCCTCGCCGCGCTCGCGCCGGCGTTCCGCGCGGGCGGGCGCGTCACCGCCGGCAACTCCGCGGGGCTGACAGACGGCGCCACCGCCGCGTTCCTCGCCGCCGAGGACACCGTCGCCGAGCTCGGTCTCTCGCCGAAGCTCCGCCTCGTCGCCTACGCGTACACGGGCGTCGAGCCGCACCTGATGGGGATCGGCCCGGTGCCGGCGACGAGACGCGTCCTCTCGCAGGCGGGGATCGAACTCGACGACGTCGACCTGTTCGAGCTGAACGAGCCGTTCGCCGCGCAGGTGCTCACCTGGTGCGACGAGCTCGGCGTCGCGGAGGACGATCACCGCCTCAACCCGTACGGAGGCGCGATCGCATGCGGGCATCCGCTCGCGGCGACCGGCGTCCGCCTGGTCGCGCAGCTCGCATACGGCCTGCGAGAGCGCCGCGGACGATACGGCCTCACCGCGCTCTGCATCGGCATGGGGATGGGCGCCGCGATCCTGTGGGAGAACGTTGGCTGACACCAGGTTCACGCTCAACCGCGCCGGTTCGGTCGCGCTCGTCACGATCGACAACGGCGAGGATCACCGCGTCCCGACGACGCTCGGCCGGTCCGCGTTCGCGTCGGCGGTGGCGGTGATGGACGAGCTCGAGCGCGGCGAGTGGTCTGCGGCCGTCTTCACCGGCAAGCCGTTCGTCTTCTGCGTCGGAGCCGACATCGACGAGCTCGGGCGAATCGATGACCCGCGGGAGGGAATCCGCGCCGGCCATGGCCTCTTCACGCGGATCCGCGCGCTCCCGTTCCCCACCGTCGCCGCGATCAACGGCGCCTGCCTCGGAGGCGGCCTCGAGCTCGCACTGCACTGCACGGCCCGCACGATCTCCTCCGACGTGCGCCACGTCGGCTTCCCCGAGGTCGCGCTCTCGATCATCCCCGGCTGGGGCGGGACGCAGCTCCTGCCCCGCCTCGTCGGCCCGGAGAGGGCGGCCCGCGTCATCGTCCTCAACCCCCTTCGGCAGAACAGGTTGCTCAAGGCAGCGGAGGCGGTCGAGCTCGGGATCGCCGACGCGCTTCTCTCCCCGGTCGAGTTCGTCGACGAGTCGATCACGTTCGCGCGGTCGCTCTCGCTCGACCGCCCCGCGCCCGACTGGTCCGACCTCGAGACCGTCGTCCGTAAGACGCGCGCGAAGATCGACGACGCCGTGCACGGCGCGACGCGTGCGCCGTACGTGGCGCTCGAGCTCATCGCCGCCGCGCGCGACTCGTCGCTCGAGGAGGGCTACGCGGCCGAGGAGGATGCGATGGCGGAGCTCCTGAGAAGCCCGCAGGCGCAGGCGGCCGCGTATTCGTTCACCGTCGTCGAGCGGCGGTCGAAGCGGCCGCCGAACCTCCCGGAGGCGAGGCCGCGCGCGATCGGCAAGGTCGGGATCGTCGGCGCCGGCCTGATGGCGACCCAGCTCGCGACGCTCTTCCTCGAGCGCCTCGAGGTCCCGGTCGTCCTCCGCGACGTCGACCAGATGCGCGTCGACGACGCGCTCGCCTCCATCCGCGCGAGCGTGAAGCCGTTCCTCGCGTCCATCGTCGAGGGCGGCACCGGTTGGGAGAGGTTCGCCGGTTGCGACCTCGTGCTCGAGGCGGTGTTCGAGGAGATGGAGGTCAAGCGCGAGGTGCTCGCAACGGTCCGCGAGATCGCGCCCGGCGCGATCCTCGCGACGAACACGTCCTCGCTCTCCGTCGAGGCGATGGGCGCCGACGTCGGCCTGCACTTCTTCAACCCCGTCGCCGTCATGCCGCTCGTCGAGATCGTGCGGACACCCCGGACGACCGACGAGCAGCTCGCGACCGCGTGGGAGGTCGTCAAGAATCTGCGCAAGCGCGGCGTCCTCGTCGGCGACGCTCCCGGCTTCGTCGTCAACCGGCTCCTGACGCGCATGACGACGGCGCTGATGGGGAGCTCGGCCGCGGACGCGGACGAGGCGATCCTCTCCCTCGGGATGCCGATGGCGCCCTCCGTCCTGCGCGAGATGGTCGGCCCGGCGGTCGCCCAGCACGTGCTCGAGACGATGCATCGCGCCTGGCCCGACCGCTTCCCGCTCGAGCCTCCCGCCGGCCGGGAGGAGCGAGGCGTCGAGGAGATCCGGGAGGACGCGCTCGCCGCCGTCGCGGACGAGGTGCGGCACATGCTCGCCGACGGCGTCGTCGCCGATCCGGCCGACGTCGACGCCTGCCTCATCCTCGGTGCGGGTTGGCCACTCTTTCTCGGCGGCGCCGTCACGCGGCCTACACTCGTGGCCGATGCGGATGTCGTGGCGGAAGCTCGCTGACTGGGTCGTCACGATCGGGCTCGCGGTCGGCTTCGTCCTCGTCTTCGAGGCGGAGATCGCGAAGCCGTACCGCATCCCCTCGTCGTCGATGGAGCCGACGCTGCACTGTGCGCGGCCCGGGCCCTGGTGCCTCGGCGGGTCGAACGACCGCGTGCTCGTCAACCGGCTCGCCTACGACTTCGGAAGCCCGCAGCGCGGGCAGATCGTCGTCTTCACGACGCCGCCCGCCGCGGCGAGATGCGCTCCCGGCGACGGCGGCTCGACCTTCGTCAAGCGGCTGATCGGCCTTCCCGGCGACACCGTGACAGAGCGCGACGGCTTCGTCTCCGTCGACGGAAAGCCGCTGCACGAGGGCTACGTCGACCCCGCTCTTCGCGACCACGGATCCGGGACATGGCACGTGCCGGCGGGCGGCTACTTCTTCATGGGCGACGACCGGATCCACTCCTGCGACTCGCGCGTCTGGGGAACCGTCCCGCGCCACGACCTCATCGGGCCGGTGCTCCTGACGTACTGGCCGCCGGACCGGATCTCCCTCCACTAGGCTCGACCCGTGGCAGACGACTGGCGCATCCGCATCGAGGTCGAGGGCTCCCACGCCGGCGGCCTGCTCGACCGCCTCGGCGCCGAGCTCGACGAGGAAGCCCGCGAGCTCGCCCGCGCCCTGGAGCAGAAGCGGCTCGCCGTCTCCCGCGACGGCGACGAGATCTTCGTGTACGCCTCGACCCGCGCGGAGGCGGAGAGCGCGCACGCCGTCGTCGAGTCCCAGCTCCGGAGCCTCGGCGGCGCGGCCAAGGCGAGCCGCGTCGAGCACTGGCTCGAGGACGAAGAGCGCTGGGACGACGAGCCTCGGGAGGGGACGTGGGAAGAGGAGGAGGTCGACCACGGCTACGCCCCGTGGGAGGTCCGCGTCAGATGCGAGTCCCGCGACGCGGCCCGCTCGCTCGCCGAGGCGCTCGAGTCAGAGGGCTATCGGCCGGTCCGCCGCTCCCACTTCCTCATCGTCGGCGCTGCCTCCAAGGAGGACGCAGACGCCCTCGCGCAGCGCCTCCACGGCAGCGTCGAGCTGGGCGGCGAGGTCGTCTGGGAGGCGACGCCCGCGAACCCCTTCGCCATCTTCGGCGGCCTCGGAGGCTAGGTCCAGGCCCGTCAGTTGACGCTCCGGCCGCGCGGGGTATGCTTGGTGGAGCGCGGCTCGCCCAGGGGACTCGTCGAGCGGCGCCACCTTTGGAAGTCTGCAGCGCGTCGTGCGCTGCGCATATGCAAGAAGCCACTCAGCAGACGACGACCTTTGCGGAGGCGACCGACCCGCTCGCCGCCGCGGCGTACCGCGCAGAGGCGTGGGCAGGCGAGCCGTTCCTCCGGGACGGCGAGAGCCCCGATCAGGCGCTCGCGGCCGGTACGGCGCGCCGCCGCGCGCTCGACGAGGCGATCGCCGAGATCGACGACGGCAAGCGCTCGCCGAGCACGCAGTGGAAGGTGCGCTTCGGGCTCATGCTCGGCCTCGAGCGCGTCCTCGCCGAGCCGGAGCCGCGAACGAAGGCGGGCACCGCTCTCCGCAGGCACCAGGTCGACGCACTCGCCGGGATGCTCACCGAGCTGATCGCGGCGACGCAGCGCGAGGAGGAGAAGGAGAACGGCAACGGGCACGCCGTCGTGGCCGAGGTCGAGGAGGAGGACGACGAGGACGAGGTCGTCGAGGGCGACGACGAGGACGAGCCGATCGAGCTCACGCCCGAGCAGGATCCGGGCGCGGTCCGCCGCTATCGCTTCCGCCACCCGACGGCGTCCGGCAAGACGATTGCGGCTGCGGGCTTCGTCGAGGCGGCGCGCACCCTCGGCGTCCTCATCCTCACGCACCGCCGCCTCCTCGTCTCGCAGTTCGAGCGCGACCTGAAGACGGAGGGCTACGCCGACCGCTACACCGACGCGATCGAGCGTGGACGTGAAGGGAAGCGGACGAACCCGCTCACGATCCAGACGTACGCGTGGTTCGCACGCCACGTGGACACGCTGAGCCGCGACGCGTACCAGCTCGTCATCTGCGATGAGGCGCACACGGCGCTCGGAGAGAAGACGTCGGCTGCGATCCGCTCGTTCCCGGAGCCCATCTACATCGGCATGACCGCGACCGAGCAGCTGATCGCGAAGCAGGTCTCGGACGTCTTTCCCGCGTCGGTCGACGATCTCCCGCTGCAGGACGCCGCCCGGCGCGGGCTGATCGCTCCGCTTCGCTGCCTGCGGGTCCCGCCGGTCGCCGCCATCAACTCGGTGCCGATCGTCGGCGGCGACTTCGACCAGGAGATCCTCGCAAAGACGCTCGACCATCAGGCGCTGAACCAGGCCGCAGCGAGCCTCTACCGCGATCGCTTCGACAACACGCCCGGCATCGTCTATGCGGCCGGCGTCGACCATGCGTACAACCTCGCCCAGGAGTTCCGTGCTGCGGGCCTCAAGGCCGAGGCGGTGTCGGGGCGCACACCGCCGGTGCGCCTGGCCGAGACGCTCGCCGCCTACGAGCGCGGCGAGATCAACGTTCTCATCAACGCGCAGCTGCTCGCGGAAGGATGGAACTCACCGCGCGCGACGGTGTGCATGCATCTCGCGCCCACGGCGTCGCGCCGGGTCTATCAGCAGCGCGTCGGCCGCATCATGCGCATGCATCCGCGCAAGGAGGCGGGCATCGTCGTCGACTTCGTCCCGAAGGGCGCGACGCACAACGAGCGCGTCGTCTCGTTGCACTCCCTCCTCGATGCGGACTTCTACCGCGAGGGTGCGCGGGTCACGCCGGCGCCGCGCCGGCGTGCGCAGCGCCGAGCGCGCCGTCGCCTGACGCCCGCGCCGTGGCTCGTGCCGGTGACGCCCGACGTCCGGCGTCGTATCGCCGTCATCCAGCGCGAATGGCAGCGCGTCGATCCGCGCTTCCTCGACGACGACGAGCAGCGGTACTGGGCGGCGATCGCCGGCCGCCAGATCCGTTTCGACGAGCGCGCGTCCTTCGTGCTGAAGCTGACCGAGGGCCGCGCCAGCAAGGGCGCGCTCGAGCAGTTCCTGTCCACGTGCGCAGCCGAGAACCCGAACAGACGCTTGCGCCTGATGGCGCTGCAGGACCGCGTGTCGATGCGTGTCGAGCGCGCCGACTTCGACGACCTGGTCACACTCGTGACGCAGGCGCCGACATGGGAGAAGGAGCGGCTGGCGGGCATCCGCGTGCTGCTGCGTGCGATCGCCGACGGCAAGCCGGATGCCCCCGACCAGATCCTCGCGCGCTGGACGTGGCGCCTCGCACGCGCGACGCGCAAGGTTCAGGACCGGCGCGCATCGACCGAGCACCCGGAGGCGAAGCGGCTGCTCGGCGCGCTCGCCAACTCCCGCGGGCACCGGCACGAGGAGAACGCGGCGAAGCTCGTGCAGACGGCGCTCGAGGTGCCGGCCCAAGTGGGGGCGGCGCTGCTCGCGTCCGCCGAGGGCTACACGCCGCGTGCGACGAAGCTCCTCGACGACGCGCGCGAGCGGCTCGGCACGGTCCAGGAGGTCGCGCTCGCGCTCTCGGAGAACCTCCCCGCGCCGAAGCAGGCGTCCGGGTCGCGCCGGCGGAGGCGGCGGCGCAAGAAGAAGCCGGGCGAGGAGGGAGCCGCGGTGACGACACCGACGGCCGCCGAGGGAGAGGCGTCTACGCCGAAGCGGCGGCGCAGGCGGCGCAAGCCGTCAACGCCGGGCGAGAGCCAGCAGGCCGAGGCCGCCGAAGGCGATGCAGGGCCCGGCGAGGGCCCAGGTGACGCTCCCGCTCATGAACGACCCGCCGAGCACGCCGATGCCCTGAAAGAAGAACACGGCACCCGCGACGACGCACACGAGACCGAGGCCGCCGGCGGCGGCGCGCAGGAGGAGCACGGGTAGCTACCCGGCGGGGCCGTCGGCCCCGCCGTCCTGCTCCTCGCGCTCGCGCAGGAAGCGCGTCAGCTCGGCCGCGAGCGTGTCGCCGGAAGGCAGGTCCGCGTCCTCGGGCGCGAGCGCGTCGACGCGCTGCTCGAGCTCCTCGACGTAGGCCGCCGTCTCCGCGTCCGTCGACACCGCCTCGCTCACCTGCTCCGCGTATTCCGCCGCGGCCTGGTCGAGCTCGCGCAGATCGACGTCGACATGCAGGAGCTCCCCGAAGCGGCGCACGAGCGCGAGCGCGGCACGCGGGCTCGGCGCCAGCGAGACGTAGTGCGGAACAGCCGCCCATAGGCTGACGGACGCGATGTCCGCCTCGCGACAGCGGTCGTGGACGATGCCGACGATGCCCGTCGGCCCCTCGTAGCGCGACGCTTCGAGCCCGAGGCGTGCGACGAGCCTCGGATCGGTCGCGGCCGCGGTCACCGGGGCGGGACGCGTGTGCGGCACATCCGCGAGCAGCGACCCGAAGGTGACGACCATCTCCACGCCGAGGTCGCGCGCGAGCTCGAGCACGAGCGACGAGAAGGTCTGCCAGCGGAGGTTCGGCTCGATGCCGAGGAGCAGGACGGCATCGCGGTTCGCGCCTGGAATGGACGCATGAAAGAAGCCGTTGTCCGGCCAGTCGACGCGCCGCGTCTCTCCGTCGACGAGCGACACGTGCGGCCGCACCGCCTGGAAGTCGAAGAACCCCTCGGGCTCGATCTCGGCGAAGCGCGCCGCGTTCCATTGCTTCGCCAGGTACGCGGCGCCGAGCGACGCGCCCTGCCCTCCGTCGTTCCATCCGCGGAACGCGGCGATCAGCACCGGCCGCTCGAGCTCGGGCCTGAACGAGACGTTCAGCTCGGACATTCCCGGAGTCTAGTGGCGTACCGGTCGCCACAGCCGCGCGACCAGGCCCACCGTCCACGCGAAGAGGAGGGCGGCCAGAACGACATGGGCGACGACGAGCCACCACGGCACGGTGCCGTAGTTTCGGTACTGGTACTCGCCGATTCCCATCTGCACGAGCAGGATCGCGAGCAGCGCGCCGCACGCGCGGATGAGCCACGGCCACGCCGCACGCTTCGTCCACGACCACACACCGAGCACGAGAAAGACGATCCCGAACGCTGCGACGGCGCGCACGAGCAGCCAGACGGCCGTGTGGAACACCCAGATCCGTTCGACGACCTGCGTCCCGGAGCTGCCGGGGAAGCGTCCCGACGCGGTCGAGAGCGTGCCCGTGACGACGAGCGCCGCCACGGCGACGACGAGCACGGCGCCGCCGAGGCGCGCGATCGCCGGCAGCGGGGCACCGCCGGGCGCCGCGGAGAGCAGGGTGAGGACGCCGAGCCCGAGCACGGTGAGCGAGAGCAGCAGGTGCGTGATGACGAGATACGGATCGAGGTGGTAGTAGACCGTGACCGCGCCGAGCGGCGCCTGGGCGAGCGTTCCGGCGAAGACGGCGGTTGCGAGCCACGTGCCGCGCCGGCCGAGCGTCGGCGTCCGCCACGCCGCGACGGCGAGCACGAGCGTCGAGATGACCGTCACCGCGGAGACGACGCGGTTCGAGAACTCGATGTCGGAGTGATAGCCCTTCGGAAGCGCATGGGTCGCGTTGCACGTCGGCCAGTGCGGGCACCCGAGGCCGGAGCCGGTGAGGCGGACGGTCGCGCCCGTCCCGACGATCACGACCAGGCACCCGACCGCCCACCAGGCGACCCGCCGGAACGCGGCGGGCGAGAGCGTCAGCCGGTCCGCTAAGCTAACGTTGACGTAAGAATGAAGTTTCTTCGCAGTCGCAGACACAGTCGTCAGTTCAAGTGGTGGGTGCTCTCCTGCACCAGCCTGGGGATGCTCCTCGCAACCGTCAACTCGGGCACCCTCATCATTGCGCTCCCGGACCTCGAGCGCAGCCTCCATACCACTCTGCTGCAGCTCGTCTGGGTCATCCTCGTGTACATGATCGCCTCGACCGTCCTCGTGCTGACGGCGGGACGGCTGTCCGACCTCTTCGGCCGCAAGCACGCCTACGTGCTCGGCTTCGTCATCTTCTCGGCCGCCTCGCTCGGCGCCGGCTTCGCCGGCAGCGGCACCGTGCTCATCCTCTGGCGCGTCCTCCAGGGCGTCGGCGGCGCGTTCCTGTTCGCGAACGCGGCCGCGCTCGTCACGGACGCCTTCCCGAGGGAGGAGCTGGGCCTCGCCATGGGGACGAACACGATGGTCGCCGCCGTCGGCCTCGTCATCGGGCCGGTCCTCGGCGGCGCGCTCGTCGCGATCGACTGGCCGTGGGTCTTCTGGTTCAACGTCCCGCTCGGCCTCCTCGGCTCCCTGTGGGCGTACCTCGTCCTGCACGAGATCTCCGGGAAGGACGAGGAACGCGGCCTCGACCTCGCCGGTACGACGAGCTACGTCGTCGGCCTCACGGGTCTCGTCCTCGCTCTCTCGAAGGGAGGACTGACGGGGTGGAACGACTGGCTCGTCATCGCCGGGTTCGCCGCCGCGCTCGTGCTGCTGCCCCTCTTCGTCCTCATCGAGCGGCGCGGGCGCGCCCCGATGCTCGACCTGGCGCTCTTCCGGAGCAGGCTCTTCGCCGCAGCGTCCGGCGCCGCGTTCATCAACGGGCTCTCGCGCTTCGCGCTCATGTTCCTGTTCGTCTTCTACTTCCAGGGCCCGCAGGGCGCGTCGCCGATTCGCGCGGGGCTCGAGCTCGCCCCGATGGCGATCGGCATGCTCGTCTCCTCGCCGCTCGCCGGAATCGCGGCCGACCGTCGCGGCTCGCGAGGGCTCGCCGCGCTCGGGATGCTCGTCTCCGCCGCGGGCCTCGCCGGCATGACGACGCTGCAGGCGCATACGGCCTATGCCTGGAGCGCGCTCTGGCTCCTGCTCGTCGGCATCGGCTCGGGCATGTTCAACAGCCCGAACACGGCGGCGATGATGGGCGTCGTCCCGGTGCATCGCCGCGGGATCGCGGCCGGCGCGCGCGTGATGCTCCAGAACACGGGCGCGGTCATCTCGATCGCGTTCGTGATGGCGATCGTGACCTCCGCCGTCCCGACGACCGTGCTCTTCAAGATCTTCTCCGGCATCGCGTCCGGCCTCTCCGCCCGCCAGCTCGATCCGTTCATCGCGAACATGCACATGGCGCTGTGGGTGCTCACCGGCATCTCGCTTCTCGGCGCCGCGGTGTCGCTGCTGCGACCCGCGCACGCCGAGACCGCCGACGCCCCCGAGATCTACGAGGCGGAGGCGGCATGATCCGCATCGGCGAGGTGGCGGAGCGAACGGGCCTGACGCCGCGCACCATCCGCTACTACGAGGAGATCGGCCTGCTTCCCGGCCCGCCCGAGCGGCCCAAGGGCGCTCACCGCGCGTACGACGACGGCGACGTCGAGCGGCTCACCGAGCTGACGCGCCTGCGCGACCTTCTGAACCTGTCGCTCGAGGAGCTGAAGCAGCTCGTCGAGGCGGAGGAGGCCCGCGCGGCCATCCGTGAGCGCTTCCACGCGAGCGAGTCGACGCGCGAGCGTGTGCAGCTCCTCGACGCGGCGCTCCCGCACGTCGACACGCAGATCGAGCTCGTGCGCCGCCGCATCGACGAGCTCGGAAAGCTCGAGCAGGAGCTCGTCGAGAAGAGGAAGGCGATCCTCGCGCGCAGGCGCGAGCTAAAGCACTGACACGCCGGCGCCGTCCTCGACGCGGCCGATGCGCGCGATGAACAGGTCGCGTGCCCGAAACTCGCTCTCGAGCGAAAGCGCCCTGTCGGCCGGAAGCGAGACGAGCAGGCCGCCGGCGGTCTGCGCGTCGTAACCGAGCGCGAGCACGGCTTCGTCGACACCATCCGCCTCGACCGGGGCGAACTCGCGGTTGCGGCGATCCCCGCCGGTCCGCACGCCCGCCGCGGCAGCTTCGAGCGCCCCCTCCATCGCAGGCACCGCGTCGATGACGACGCGCACGCCGCTCCGCGACGCCATCTCGTGCGCGTGCCCGAAGAGCCCGAAGCCGGTCACGTCGGTGACGGCGTTCGGCGAGAACGGCCGCAGCGCGTCCGCCGCAGCGGCGTTGAGCGTCGTCATCCACCTGATCGCTTCGCCGGCGTCTCCCTTCGCAGCGAGCACGAGGCCGGTGCCGAGCGGCTTCGTCAGGAAGAGCGCGTCGCCCGGATGCGCGCCGGACTTCGGCCAGATCCCCTTCGGATGCACCGTGCCGACGACGGCGAGTCCGTACTTCGGCTCGCTGTCGCGGATGGTGTGGCCCCCTGCGAGCACGGCCCCGGCCGCGCGCACCGTCTCGTCCGCGGCCGCGAAGACGCGCGCGGGGACGTCCATCGGCAGCTCCTCCGGGAACGCGGCGATCGAGAGCGCGAGCAGAGGGATACCGCCCATCGCGAACACGTCGTTGAGCGCGTTCGTCGCGGCGATGCGCCCGAAGACGGCCGGGTCGTCGACGAGCGGCGGGAAGAAGTCGACCGTGAAGACGAGGGCGCGCTCGTCGTCGAGCTTGTACACGGCCGCGTCGTCGGCGGGGTCGAGCCCGACGAGGAGGTTCTCCACCTCGGCCGGCACGAATCCGCGGAGCAGCTCCTCCAGCCGGGCCGCCGAGTACTTCGCGGCGCAGCCGCCGCCCGCCGTGAGGCTCGTGAGCGCGGTGGCTTCCACCCGGATTACTGTACGCGCGGTGGAGAGGGCAGCGCTCGTCACCGGCGGCTCGTCCGGGATCGGCCTCGCGATCGCGCGCATGCTGCGCGACGAGGGGTACGCGCTGACGCTCGCGTCGCGCCGCGTCGAGAAGGTGCAGGCGGCGGCGGACGAGCTCGGGGCCGTCGCCGTCGCGGCCGACGTCTCCGACGAGGGCGACTGCGCGCGACTCGTGGCCGAGCACGAGAAGCGCGTCGGCCGGCTCGACGTGCTCGTCAACTCCGCCGGCATCGGCATCGGCGGCCGCGTCGAGGACCTGCCGGCGAAGCATCTCGACCTCCAGCTCGGCGTCAACCTGCGCGGGCTCTTTCTCGTGACACAGGCGGCGATCCCGCTCCTGCGGCGCTCGCGTGGCTGGATCGTCAACCTCGCGTCGATCGCGGGAACGCTGCCGACGCCGGGCCTCGCGACGTACGGCGCGACGAAAGCCGCGGTGATCGCGCTCACGCGCTCGCTCAACGGGGAGCTCGACGCCGACGGCGTGCGTGCGATCGCGATCTGCCCGGGCTTCGTCGACACGCCCATGGCGCAGTGGTCCGGCATCGCGCCGGACGCGATGATCCGGCCCGAGGACTGCGCCGAGGTCGTGCGCATGGCCCTGCGGCTCAGCCCGAACGCGCGCGTGCCACAGGTCGTCATCGAGCGAATGGGCTCGTCGAACGGCGACGTTCCCGGCTAGCCGTTGGCACTCGACGATTTCCCCCGGGTCCCGCTCCTGTACGGCCCCTCCCCGATTCACCCGCTCGCGCGATTGAGCGAGCACCTCGGCGGCCGGGTCGAGATCTGGGCGAAGCGCGAGGACTGCAACTCCGGGCTCGCATTCGGCGGCAACAAGACGCGCAAGCTCGAGTACCTCGCCGCCGACGCGCTCGCGCAGGGATGCGACACGCTCGTCTCCATCGGAGGGGTGCAGTCGAACCACACGCGCCAGGTGGCCGCCGTCGCGGCGCACCTGGGGCTGAAATGCGTGCTCGTGCAGGAGCACTGGGTCGACTGGGACGACCCCGTCTACGAGACGGTGGGGAACATCCTGCTCTCTCGGATCATGGGCGCCGACGTCCGCGTCGTCGACGCCGGCTTCGACATCGCCTTTCGCCCGAGCTGGCAGGACGCACTCGATTCGGTCGTCGCCGCGGGCGGGAAGCCGTATGCGATCCCGGCGGGCGCATCCGACCATCCGCTCGGCGGTCTCGGCTTCGCCGGCTGGGCGCAGGAGGTCGCGGAGCAGGAGGCGGAGCTCGGCGTCTTCTTCGACACGATCGTCGTCTGCTCCGTGACCGGCTCGACCCAGGCGGGGATGATCGCCGGCTTCGCCCTGCAGGACGAGGAGCGCCGGATTCTCGGCATCGACGGCTCCGCGAGGGTGCAGCAGACGTGGGACCAGGTCGCGCGCATCGCGCGACAGACGGCAGAGGCGGTCGAGCTCGGCCGGCCGCTCGCAGACGATGAGATCGTC
>JAGWRZ010000209.1 GCA_028876365.1 Acidobacteriota bacterium
GCAGGCGCCGAAAGGGATGCCCGCCTGGGTGCCGACCCGGCGCTTCCAGACCTTTCCGCGCGGCGGCGGCACGCGACTGGTCGACTTCCCGCTCGTCAACTCCCCCGAGGTACTGCTCTGGATGGTGCAGATGCACTGCATCGACATGAACGCCTGGTACTCGCGCGTGGACAAGCCGGGCCGGCCGGACTACGTCGTCTTCGATCTCGATCCGCCCGACGAGCCCGACGGGTTCGCGCGCGCGGTGGAGGTGGCGCACCTCATTCGCGCGCTGCTCGACGAGGTCGAGCTTCCGGGTTACGTGAAGACGAGCGGCGCGGACGGGATCCACGTGCTCGCGCCGATCCAGCGCCGCGCCGGTTTCGACGACACGTACGCGTTCGCCGAGACCGCCTCGAAGCTCCTCGAGCAGCGCCACCCCGGTCTCGTGACGACCGAGTGGCTGAAGAAGAAGCGCTCCGGCGTCCTCGTCGACCATCGCCAGAACGGGTGGGGTAAGACGATCGCGTCCGTCTATTCGGTGCGGCCCAAGCCGGGCGCGCCGGTGTCGACGCCGCTCCACTGGGACGAGTTGACGCCGAAGGTGCGGCCGCGCGACTTCCCGATGGAGGTCGTTCTCCGCCGCGTCGGCGACCTGGGTGACCTGTTCGCGCCCGTTCTCGAGGACGCGCGGCCGCTCGGGAGGGCGGCGCGCAGTCTCGCCCGTCTCGTCCCGTAATGTGTTCTGCCGTGCGGCGCGCGCTCGTCCTCGGTTCTGCCCTCCTGCTCGCCGGGTGCGGGAGCAGCGCGAAGCCCGTCACGACCGTGTCCGCGCCGGCGGCGAGGCTGAAGGTCGTCGTCACCGCGCAGAGCCACCATCCCGTGCTGCATCACACCTGGTGGTACCAGGTGACGGCGACCGCGAACGGGAAGCCCGTCGCCTGCAAGATCCACATCCAGGTGTTCTTCAACGGCTTCTCCGTCGGCGAGGTCGGCACGCACGTCGTGAAGAACGGGATCTGGAGGGAGACGATCCCCGCGAAGGGCGTGAACGCGTTCCCGCCCGCGGCGGTCGGACAGCACGTCGAGTGGCACGCCGTCGCGACGGCGAAGGGCTATGCGAAGGGCGTCGGCGTCTACCCGGTCTCCGTCGTGACGTGACCGCGCGTCCCTCGCCGGCGTCGGCTCCCACCGGGCGGAGCCCGGCTCCGCCGTCCCCTGACGATGCGCACGGCAGGATGCTGCGCTCGCGGCGCTCGGCCGTACCCGGCGTCCTGCCACTCGCGCGACTCGCTTGCTTCCCTTGCGGGCGCCGCCCGAGGAACGCGCGGTGAGCGGGGCGCAGGTCGACGTCGGTCACGTTCGGAAGAGCTTCGAAGGAGGGCGGATCAAGGCTCTCGAGGACGTCTCTCTCCACCTCGACGCGGGCGAGCTCGTCGCGCTCACCGGGCCGTCCGGCGGCGGCAAGAGCACGCTGCTCAATCTCATCGGCTCGCTCGACCGTCCCGACGCCGGCGAGATCGTCGTCGGCGGCCTCGACGTGACGCGCCTCGACGACCCGGCGCGCTATCGCGCCGAGACCGTCGGATTCGTGTTCCAGTTCCACAACCTGATCACGACGCTGAACGCGGTCGAGAACGTGCAGATCCCGATGCTCGGGACCCGCCCGCGCGCCGAGCGCGAGCGGCGTGCGCACGCGCTTCTCGACGAGGTCGGGCTCGGCGACCGCGTCCGCAGCTATCCGCCCACGCTGTCCGGCGGCGAGCGCCAGCGCGTCGCGATCGCGCGCGCTCTCGCGAACGACCCACGGCTGCTGCTCGCCGACGAGCCGACCGGCGCACTCGACTCGACGACGGGTGGGCAGATCCTCGACCTCATCCGGCGCGTGCGCGACGAGCACGGGACGACGATCCTGATGGTCACGAACGACGACGGCGTCGCCGCTCAGGCGGACCACGTCCTGCAGATGCGCGACGGCACTCTCAGCTCTGCGGACGAGCCAGCGCTGCGAGGGCGGCGCTGAGCCCGGCGGCGGTCTTCGACAGGTAGGAAGCCTGCGCCTGGAGATAGCCGGCGTCCAGCTGGCCCGACGGCGTCTGTGTCACGTACACGGTGAGCGCCCGCAGCTCGCTCGTCAGGCGGTCGAGATCGCCGGAGAGCGGAGCCGCCGCGGCGGAGCTGGAGGAGAGCGACTGCCGGGCGGCTGCGAGCCGCCTGCGGAGCGCCGTGATGGCCCGCGCGAGCGTCGTCTGCTCCGTGCGCAGCTGCGCGGCCTGCGCGTGCGATGCGGTGATGGACGCACGATCCGCTGCGAGCTGTGTGCGCAGCGTTTGCACCGAGGTGGTGGCCGCGACGAGCGCCGACTCGGTGCTCGTGTTCCTCTGGGCCTGGTTCTTCCAGCCGATCGAGAACGCGGCCGCACTCACCGCGGCACCGCAGAGGAACGCCGCGGCGACGACCATCCACATGATCCGCGGCGTGCGGCGTCGCGCCACCTGTGGCGGCGCGACTTGGCGGCGCGACTGCTCGGCGAGCGGCCAGGACATATCCGATCGCCGTTCTCCGCCGCGGCGTCATTCCCTCCTGAGCGCCTCGATCGGGCTCAGGCGCAGTGCACGCCACGCGGGATAGGCGGCGCCGACGACGCCGACGCCGAGGGCGAACGCGAGCCCCCAGCCGAAGACGCCGGCGGTGAACGTCGGCGAGACGAGCGTCGAGAGCCCTGTCTGCGCGGTGAACTGGTCGGCGGCGAGCACGCCGAGGCCGAGGCCGAGAGCGAGCGCGACGAGCGAGATGCCGATCGCCTCGCTGACGATGAGCGCGGCGATGCGACGACCCGGCCAGCCGACGGCGCGGAGGATGCCGATCTCGCGCACGCGTTCGAACACCGACATCGCCATCGTGTTCGTCACGCCGATGCCTCCCACGATGAGCGCGAGCACGGAGATCACCCATCCGACGTCGATGATCAGCCGCGACGACGTGTCGACGTTCACGGCCTGGCCCGGCTCGACGACTGCGGTGATGCCGTACTTCTTCTCGAGTTGCGTCGCCACCGCCTGCGGCCGCTGCCCCGGATCGACGATGACGCCGATGCTGGTCGTCTCTCCGGGGCGGTTCGTCAGCCGTTGGACGGTAGAGAGCGGAAGGACGACGCCGGCATCCTCGAAGCGGTCGCCGCTGTGGAAGATCCCGGTGACGGGGAATGTGCGCTTGCCGATGTGCAGCGTCTCTCCGACGTGCGCGCCGAAGTTGTCGCCTGCGAGCGCTCCGGTTCGCGTCCCCTCGATGAGGGTGAGCCGCTTGGCCGCGAACTCGTTGGGGTCGAGGCCGATGAGCAGCGAGGATGCGCGCCCGTTCACCGTCGTCACGTCGAGGAAGACGAGCGCGGTCTGCGCGACGCCCGCGTCGTGGCGGATGCGCGACTCGAGCGAGACCGGCAGGAGCGACTTGGTCGCGTCGGACACGCCGCTCTGGAAAAGGCCGAAGTCGGCGCGCCCGACGTGGATCAGGTCTCCTGCCGTCCGCTCGGCGCCGGCGGCGATCGAGAGAAGCGCGACGATCAGCCCCACGCCGAGCGCCACGCCGGCGGAGGTGAGAAGCGTCCGCACCGGCCGCCGCAGGAGGTTCTTCCGCACCAGGCCGAACCAGGTCACGGGGCACATCTTCGCTACGGTGAAGGACCGATGCGCGATGAGATCCTCAAGGCGCTCGAGCAGGTCATCGACCCTGAGCTCCAGCGCCCCGTCACCGAGCTCGACATGGTGCGGGACGTCGACATCTCCGACGGGATCGTGTCCCTGACGATCGTGCTGACGATCGCCGGCTGCCCGCTGCGCCAGTCGTTCGAGCAGCAGGTGGAGCAGGCGCTGTCCGGCATCCCCGGGGTACGCGGCGTCGCCCTCTCGTTCGGGGTGATGACGCCCGAGGAGCGGCAGGCCTTGACCACGAAGCTCCGCGGCGGCGCCGAGCGCGACTCCGTCGTCAAGCTCTCGCGGGACACCCGTGTCATCGCCGTCGCGAGCGGCAAGGGCGGTGTCGGCAAGTCGTCGCTCTCCGCCAACCTCGCGGTCGCGCTTTCGCGGCTCGGCCGCCGGGTGGGGATCCTCGACGCGGACATCTACGGCCACTCGATCCCGCACATCCTCGGCATTCACCAGAAGCCGGTCGCCGTCGACCAGATGATCGTCCCGCCGGTGCGGGACGGTCTGAAGCTCATGTCGATCGGGTTCTTCCTCGACGGCAACGAGCCCGTGATGTGGCGCGGTCCGATGCTCCACCGTGCGCTCGAGCAGTTCCTCACCGATGTGCACTGGGGCGAGCTCGACGTGCTCGTCGTCGACATGCCGCCCGGCACCGGCGACGTCTCCATCTCGCTGGGCCAGCTCCTGCCGCGCGCGGAGGTGGTCGTCGTGACGACGCCGCAGAAGCTCGCGCAGGACGTCGCCTCGCGCGCGGCGGCGATGGCGCAGAAGACGAACATGCGGCTGCTCGGCGTCATCGAGAACATGAGCGGCGACGTCTTCGGCTCCGGCGGCGGCGAGGAGCTCGCGGCAGACCTCGGCGTTCCCCTGCTCGGGACGGTGCCGCTCGACGCCGTGCTGCGCGCGCAGGGAGACGCGGGCGTGCCCGTCGTCGCGAGCGACCCTGATGCGGAGTCGGCGCGCGCGATCGCCGCGATCGCCGAGGCGGTCGACTCCATGCGCGAGGCAGGCGGGATCATCAAGTCCCTGCCTCTCGTCGGTTAGTGCAGCACGAGTCCCCGAACGTCGAGTTCGTGCGTGAGGTCTACGAGCTCGCGCGGCGCGCGAAGCACGAGGAGCTGCGCACGCGGCTTGCACCCGACGTGACGTGGCATCCGGCCAGGGAGGGCGGATGGAAGCCGTGCACGAACGCGGACGAGGTGGTCAAGACGCTCCTCTGGCGTGCGGGGATGAACAAGCTGCGCCCCCACGACTTCCTCGATCTCGGCGACCGCGTCGTCTTTCAGCTGCGTGGACGCGGGATCGCCCGGTTGGGGGCGAAGGGATTCTTCTTCCAGCGGCTCTTCCAAATCGTCGTCGTACGTGGAGGGAAGGTCGTCAGCCTGCACGACTACCCGAGTCGCGCGACCGCACTCGCCGCCGCCGGGTTGAAGAAGTGATGGCCGGCGCCGCGTTCTTCGATCTTGATCGGACGCTTCTCCGCCGGGCGTCAGCTCTCGCCCTCGCCGGGACGTTCCGCGAGCGCGGGCTCATCTCCCGTTCGCAGCTGGCGAAGGCGGCAGGCTGGCAGCTTCTGTTCGTGCTGCGCGGCGCGAGCCACGAGGCGGTCCGGCGCGCCGCGGAGGACGGGCTCGTCCTTCTCCGCGGCTTCACGCCGGACGAGATGCGCGAGGTCGTGGCCGAGGCGATGGAGCCGGTCCTGAAGCCGCTCGTGTACGCCGAGCCGCTCCATCTCGTCGAGCAGCATCGCGAGCGAGGAGAGGACGTCTACATCGTGTCGGCCTCGCTGCAGGAGATCGTCGAGGGGATCGCCGAGGAGCTCGGGTTCGACGGCGCGCTGGGCACGGTTTGCGAGGTGGTCGACGGGACGTACACGGGGAAGGCGATCCGCGCCCTGCATGCGGAGAACAAGGCTGCATGCATCCGCGAGCTCCACTACGACCTCTCCGAATGCACGGCGTACTCCGACAGTCACACCGACCTGCCGTTCCTCGAGGCGGTCGGCAATCCGGTCGTCGTCAATCCGGACCGCGAGCTGCGGGGCATCGCCGCCGACCGGGGCTGGCCCATCCTCGAGTTCAGCGCCTCGGCGTATCCGCACGCACGCCGGCGCGTCCCGCCGGCGGTATGGGCGGTCGGCGCGCTCTTCGGCCTCGGCGTCGTCGCGGGCGGCAGGCGCCGTGGACGCTGACGAGGCGCTCGCGCGCCTCCGGGCGCGGGGCTTCTCGGAAGACGACGCGCAGCGGCTCTTCGCGCACTTCTCCGATGCCGAGGCGCGTGGCAAGCTCGGGCACGGGTACTCGCGGATCGTGTGGCTGGAGACGCTCGAGGTCGATCCGTCTGCGACGCCGGAGACGGTCGAGGCGGAGGGTGCGTTCGAGCGGTGGCACGGCCGCGGCGCGCTCGGCTATCTCGTCCTCGACGCGGTCGTGCGCACGCAGCTCGCGGATCCGCCGGAGCGGGCGCGGCTGATCGTGTGCGAGGAGACGTTCCCGACCGGCATGCTCGGTCACTACGTGCGGAGGCTCGCCGCCGGCGGCCTCGTCGCGCTCCTGACGGCGACCTCGCCCGCGCGGCTCGGGCCGCCCGGCGGCTCGAAGGTGGCGGGGACGAATCCGCTCGCCATCGGGATCCCGAGCTCGGAGGGCGAGCCAGTCGTCGTCGACGTGTCGATGGGCGCGGTCACCCACGGCGACGTCCTCGCCGGGCTCGCGACGCCGGAGCAGCTCGTGCCGTTCGGCGGCGAGCAGTGGCACAAGGCGCTCGCGCTCGCGCTCGGCCTCCAGCTGCTCGTCGATGCGCTCCGCCGAGGAGACGGCTACGGCGCAGTGCTGCTCGTCGCGCGCCCGGAGTCGGATCCGGTGCCGGCGCTGCGCGCTGCCGGAATCCGGCTGCCGGGTCGAAGCTGACGAGACGACGCTGGCGCAGCCGAGTATCGCTTGACCCGGGAGCTAGATTCGTCAGGTGGACAACGATTCGCTTCGCGCGTGGCCGCATCTGCTCGACGTGCGTAAGAGGAGCCTCCTGCTCCCCGGCCACCGTGCGACGCTGGTGATCGGATCGTTTGCGGCCGGAACGGCCGATGACCTCAGCGATATCGACCTCTACGTGCTGATCGACGACAGCGCGTTCACCGATGCATGGAACCACCGAGATTCACTGCGGCCCGGCGACGCGCTGTACTGGTGGGATATCAGACCCGACACGAACCGAGAAATCGGAACTCACAACTGGCTGACGAGCGACATGGTGCTCGTCGAATGCGCTCTCACGACGGCGAAGGCGCAACCGAGGCTCTCGGAGCCGTACATGGTCGTCGAGGGAGAACCGGCGGCGGTCGAGTCGTTCATCCCCCGGAACCGGATTTCGCGGCAGGAACTCAACGACTTCAATACTCGCCTGAAAGAGGCCGGGCACCTGCCCGAGGTCCACCGGCTCTACGGCGACTTCATCCGTGCCCTGCGCGCTGCCCGAACCACACAACGCGCCGAGCACTAGCGCCTCAGCGGGCATTCCCAAACACTGGCGCAGCCGAACCGCCCGGTGTCCCGCGTCCGCTAGCGCTGAAGAGTGAGCGTGAGCGGCGTGGGCCTGAAGCCCTTGCCGATCATGATCCCCTGCACGATGGTTCCGCCGGGCTTTGGCGTCTGCGAAGTCACACGGTAGGCGGCGAACAATGTGGGAGCGCTGGAGGCAGGCAGCGTCGGAATTGCCGGGATGCTCCAATACATGTGGTGTCTGTTCGCCCAGGCGATCGCAGTAGCCGCCGTTTTGCCAATAAAGCTCGGCACGCGGTAGCGGGGATGCGACTTCAGCACTGAGGGCGAGCCGCGTGGCCCGAGGTTACTCGGCGTCACCGTGACAACGGTTCCGATCGAGACGCGCGTTCCCACACGAGGCGACAGCTTCGCTACCCATGCGGGAGTCAGCGATGAATACGACGCGCTGCGATCGATAGCCACGCGCAGCCCGAGCGAGCGCAGCAGCGCAAACGCACTTGCCAACTCGGTTTCACGGGCGCGCAGTGGGATCGTCACCTTGTTGGACGCGGCGGGGGCGTTCCCGGCGCCGCTCCCAACCATCACGACGCCCGCTACCAACAGGCCAGCAGTCACGGCGGAAACGTCCTTCGTCGTCACCCTTGCGATCATCCTCGACCCAAATACGCCGCAAGTGAAGAATCCGTCACAGATTGGTTAGGGCGACCGCGCGCTCTGGCGTCATTCCGGAGCACTGGCGCACGTGAGTCTGGGGTCGCCGGAACTCCGGTTCTCGGCAGCGACCGCCGGAAGCCATATCGTCTCTTGGAGTGCTGACGGCCTCACGCTCGCGACGGAGATCCCGCCGACCGTGGTTCATCGCGTTGGCGATCGTGGTTCTTGCCGGGGTGGCTGGCTTGGCGGTTCGCGCCCGCATCGACGCGGCCAAGCGAGGCTATACGGACACGTACGGCGCGAGGGTCGTGCATTACACGCTTGCGAGTAGGCTGCTCGCGCAGAGCCTCCCGGAAATCGGCGTAGTCCCGGCTGGCGGAGGAGCGCGCTCACTTCTGATCCTTCTCCACGGTCGGCATGACCCATCGCGGTTGTCGTGGCTGATCCCGTCGAAGACGGGGCCGGAGTCGATGCTGAGCAACAGGTTCTTCCAGGGACTAGCGCGCCTAGGGGCGCGTGCGCCCGTCGTGGTCTTCCTGAACGGCGGTGGTCACAGCTACTACCACGATCGCCGCGACGGTCCGTGGGCATCGATGATTCTGAGCGAGGCGATTCCCGATGCTGTTCACCGCTTTCGGACAACGAAGGGGAAGATCGCGATCGGCGGTGAGTCGATGGGAGGCTACGGCGCGCTTCACATCGCTTCGCTAAGGCCGACGGAGTTCTGCGCTGTGGGCGGTCATTCGGCAGCGTTGTGGGTGATCGCGGGACAGACTGCTCCGGGCGCATTCGACGACGCTGCCGACTACACCCGAAACGATGTTTACACTGCAGCGCGACGAGGAGCGTTCGATCATCTACGCGTCTGGATGGACGGCGGGGCATCAGACCCCTTCCGCGCCGCTGACGCCGCTTTCGTCAGTCTTCTCCGGAGTCGCCGCGCGCACGTGACCTACCACGTATGGCCCGGCGGCCATACAGGGTCATATTGGAACAGTCACATGGCCGCGTATCTGCGGTTCTACGCTTCCGCGCTCGCGACCTGTCGCCACTGACGGCGACTCGTGACCACCGCCACCGCCGCAAGGACTCGCTCAAGGGACATTCCCGAAC
>JAGWRZ010000027.1 GCA_028876365.1 Acidobacteriota bacterium
CAACAATCGTGCGATCACCATCCTCTGCACCTCGTTCGTGCCCTCTCCGATCTCGAGGATCTTCTGGTCACGGTACAGGCGCGAGATGGCGAACTCGTCCATGAAGCCGTAGCCGCCGTGCACCTGCAGCGCGGCGTTGACGACGCGATTCGAGAGCATCCCGGTGTAGAGCTTCGCCTGCGCGGCCTCGAGCGCGAAGGGCTTCCCCTGATCCTTCAGCCACGCCGCCCGGTGGACGAGCTGGCGGCCCGCGTCGATCTCCGTCGCCATGTCGGCGAGCGCGAACTGCACCGCCTGGAAGTCGGCGATCGGCCTGCCGAACTGCCTCCGCTCCTTCGCGTACGCGAGCGCGAGGTCATAGGCGCCCTGGGCGAGCCCGACGCCCATCGCGGCGACCGAGATGCGGCCGCCGTCGAGGATCTCGAGGAACTGGTGGAAGCCCTTGCCGCGCTCGCCGAGGAGGTTCTCCTCGGGCACGGCGCAGTCGCGGAACGAGAGCTCGCGCGTGTCGGAGGCGCGCCACCCGAGCTTGTGCATCGGCGCCGAGATCGCGTAGCCCGGCGTCCCGTTCGGGACGACGATGTTCGAGATCTCGTCCTCGCCCGTACGCGCGGTGATCGTCACGCAGGCGGTGATGTCGGTGCCGGCGTTGGTGATGAACATCTTCGCGCCGTTCACGATCCACTCCCCGTCGCGCAGCTCGGCCCGCGTGCTCGTCGCGCCCGCGTCGGAGCCTGCATTCGGCTCCGTCAGCCCGAAGGCGGCGAGCGCCTCGCCGGAGGCGAGCCGCGGGAGCCATTCCTCCTTCTGCTCCTCGTTGCCGAAGAGGTAGATCGGCATCGTCCCGAGCGAGGTGTGCGCGGCGACGGTGATCGCGACCGACGAGTCGATGCGCGCGAGCTCCTCGACCGCGATCGCGTACGACTGCGTGTCGGCGCCGGCTCCGCCGTAGGCCTCCGGGATGGGGATCCCCATCAGCCCGAGCTCGGCCATCTCGGCGACGAGCGCATACGGGAAGCGCGCGTCGCGATCGAGCTCGGCGGCGAGCGGCGCGACGCGCGTCAGCGCGAACTCGCGGACGGTGCTCTGGAGGAGCCTCTGTTCCTCGGTGAGGTCGAAGTTCACGCGCGCCCCTCGGCGGCGTCGGGGCGCGAGGTCATGTCAGGCCGGTGGCCAGCTCTGCGATGAGCCGGACGCCGTAGCCGGTGCCGCCGGGCACGCGCAGGTAGTCGCCGCGCGAGCGGTCGATGAAGCCGGGGCCGGCCATGTCGACGTGAGCCCACGGGCCCTCGCCGGCGAATTCCTGCAGGAACTCGGCGGCGAGCGCGGGGCCGCCTTCGCGCAGGGTCGATCCGTTCTTCATGTCCGCGTAGGCGGAGTCGACGTAGCGGCGGTACCGGGGATGGAGCGGGAACGGCCACACGAGGTCGCCGCTGCGATCCCCGGCCGCGACGATCCGGTCGCGCCACGCGGCGTCGTTCGCGAAGAAGCCCGCGTACAGGTCGCCGAGCGCGAGGACCATCGCGCCGGTCAGCGTCGCGAGGTCGATGATGTGCGTCGCGCCCTCGCGGCGCGCGTACCAGAGCGCGTCGGCGAGGACGAGACGTCCCTCGGCATCGGTGTTGATGATCTCGATCGTCTTCCCGTTCGCGGCGGTGAGGATGTCGCCGGGACGGAAGGCGTCGCCGCCCGGCAGGTTCTCCGCCGCCGCGACGACGGCGAGCGCGCGGACGGGGAGGCCGAGCGCCGCGATCGCGCCGATGCCGTGCAGGGCTCCCGCTCCGCCGGCCATGTCGCCCTTCATCGCCTCCATGCCGCCGGCCGGCTTGATCGAGATCCCGCCCGCATCGAAGGTGATCGCCTTGCCGACGAGGCCGAGCACGACGTCCGGCCGGGTCGGGCCCGGCGGCTCGTAGCGGAGGACGATCAGGCGCGGCTCGTGACGCGACCCGCGGCCGACCGCGAGGAGGGCGCCCATGCCGAGCTCCTCCATCCGCTCGGGCGTGAGCGCCTCCGCGCTCAGGTGCGCGTGCTCGTCCGCGAGCGCGGACGCCTGCTCGGCGAGGGTCGCGGGGTACAGCTCGTTCGGCGGCATGTTCGCGAGGTCGCGCGCGCGATTCGTCCGTTCCGCGAGGAGGGAGGCCCGCTCGGCCGCGTCGCGCAGCTCCTGCGTCTCGAAGTGCCCGAGCACGATGCGCTCGATCTGCTTCGGCCCGCCGTCCTCGCGCGTCTTCCAGCGGCCCGGGGAGTACCCGCCGATGATCGTCCCTTCCACGAGCGCCGCAGCCTGGTCGGCGAGCGGCACCGGGAGGCGCTCGTCCAGCACCCACACGAGCGTCCCGCCCACACGCGCGAGCTCCCCCGCGGCGGCCGCGCCGGCGGTGCGCAGCGCGTCGAGGTCGACCTCCTCGAGCTTGCCCACCCCGACGCCGAGGACGCGCTCGCCGTCGCGATGGAGGAGGATCGCCTCGCCGCGCTCGCCGCGCAGCTCGCCGCTCTCGGCCACCGCGGCGAGCCGGGGGTCGAGCCCCTCGAGCGGCTGCGCGACGATGAAGGCGGTCGCGTCCGCCCGAGTCTGCTCGGGCAGGGCGATGTCGACTGCGACCCGCACGAACCGCTTAGAAGAGCTTCTGGAGCTTCATCGCCGCGCCCATGTCGCCTTTGACCTTGAGCTTCCCGGTCATGTAGGCGCTCGTCGGGTTCTGGTCGCCCGCGATGATCTTCTCGAAGGTCTCCTGGGAGGTGGAGATGGTGACGTCGGCGTCTCCGCCGCCTTCCTTCACGGAGACGGCGCCGTCGTCGACGTCCACCGTCCACTGGCCGGCGCCCTCGATGTCGAAGAAGTACGAGTTGGTCATGCCCGCCGTCTTGGAGGGCTCCGCGCGCGACGGGAGACTCGTGAAGAACTCCTGAACGGTCTCAGCCATGCGCGGAGCCTAGCGACTCCTCCAGTTCGACGAGGAGGGTGCCGCCGGCCACGGAATCGCCCTCGCGGACGTGCACGGCACGGACGGTGGCGTCGTACGGGGAGGTGAGCGGCGTCTCCATCTTCATCGCCTCGAGGACGACGAGCGGCTGGCGTGCGGCCACCCGGTCGCCGCCTGCGACGAGCACTTTGATGACCGTTCCCGGCATCGGCGCGGTGAGGGTGGAGGCTCCCTGCGCCCGGCCGGGTGCGGCGTCGCCGCCCGGCGGGGGGGCCGGGGGCGGAGAAGGGAGGTTGAGGCGCCACGGGAGGTTCCACGGCGCGCGCGCCGGGGCGGGCCGCGACAGCGGCGGATGCTCGGTGAGGAACGCCGTCGTCGCCTCGCCGGAGCGGACGATCGGATGGTCGACGAGCCAGCGCAGGAAGGGCAGGTTGGTGGTGACGCCCTCGACGACCGTGGCATGGAGGGCGGCGGAGAGCCGGTCGAGCGCCTCCGCGCGCGTCGGCGCGTGCGCGACGAGCTTCGCGATCATCGGGTCGTAGGAGGTTCCGACCTCGTCGCCCTCGGCGACGCCCGTGTCGACCCGGATCCCGGCAGGGAGGACGAGCCGCTCGACGCGACCGGTCTGCGGCAGGAACGTGCGCGGGTCCTCCGCGTACAGCCGAGCCTCGACGGCGTGCCCGGTGAGCGCGACGTCGAGGTCGAGGCGCTCTCCGCGCGCGATCGCGAGCTGCGCGCGCACGAGGTCGACCCCGGCGACGAGCTCGGTGACGGGATGCTCGACCTGGATGCGCGCGTTCAGCTCCAGGAAGAAGAAGGCGTCGCCGTCGAGGACGAACTCCGCGGTGCCTGCGCCCGCGTAGCCGATCGCGCGCGCGAACGCGATCGCGGCCTCGCTCATCGCGGCGCGCAGCGGGGCGGGCACGGCCGGCGCCTCCTCGAGGACCTTCTGGTGGCGGCGCTGGATCGAGCAGTCGCGCTCGCCGAGGGCGAGCACCGTTCCGTGCGCGTCCGCCAGGAGCTGGATCTCGACGTGGCGCGGCCGGTCGAGGTAGCGCTCGAAGAAGACCGTCTCGTCGCCGAAGGCCGCCTGCGCCTCGCGGCGCGCCGCCTCGACCGCGTCGTCGAGCTCGCCCGCCGACCGGACGATGCGCATGCCGCGGCCGCCGCCGCCGGCCGCCGCCTTGACGACGAGCGGCAGGCCGACGTCGCCGGTCGGGAGCACCGGGACGCCCGCCGCGCGCGCGGCCTCCTTCGCGGCGAGCTTGTCGCCGCCCGCGCGGAGCGCCGCCGGAGGCGGCCCGATCCACGTCAGCCCGGCGGCGAGCACCGCCTCGGCGAGCGCGGCCGACTCGGCGAGGAAGCCGTAGCCCGGATGCACCGCGTCCGCCCCGGAGGCGAGCGCCGCACGCACGTGCTCGCGGGCGTCGAGATAGGAGGCGATCTCGACGGTCGCGTCCGCGGAGCGAGCGTGCAGCGAGCCGCGGTCGTCGGGCGCGACGACCGCGACGGTCGCGATTCCCTCCTCCGCGCACGCGCGGAAGACGCGCAGAGCGATCTCGCCTCGGTTCGCGACCAGGACCCGTTCCACGCGATTAGTGTCGCAAGCGCGGGGAACGGGGGTAGGCACTCGCTGTGGCAAGGGGGTGGGTCACCGTACTCGTGGCGACGCTTGCGCTCGTGGGTTGCGCATGCGCCGCTCGCGCTGCGACCGTGGTGGTCGTCACCGGCCGCGGCTGGGGTCACGGCGTCGGCATGAGCCAGTGGGGCGCGCGCGGGTATGCGCTCCACCACTGGACCTGGGAGCGGATCCTCGCCCACTACTACCCCGGCACGCAGGTGTCCGACACGCCGAACCTCACCGTGCGCGTCCTGCTCGCGGCATCGCAGCCGGTCGCCGAGATCGCCTGCGCGGCGGGTATGCGCGTCGGGGATGCCAGCGGCCGGACCTGGAAGCTCCCCGCTCGCGCATACGGGGTCGGCCCCGGCATGGTCGTGCACGCGCATCGCCTCCGGTCTCCCGCGGCGTTCTACTGCGACGGCGGCCCGCTTCTCTGGGACGGGCGCGCGTATCACGGCGTCCTCGTCGTCTCGAGCGGCGGCGGGAAGGTGGCCGTCGTCGACGCGGTCGATCTCGAGGACTACGTCCGGGGCGTCATCGGCGACGAGATGCCCCACCGCTGGCCGCTCGCCGCGCTCGAGGCGCAGGCGGTGGCCGCGCGCTCGTACGCGCTCGCGACGCTGCACCCGGAGAAGCGCTTCGACCTCTACGCCGACGATCGCAGCCAGATGTACGGCGGCATCGGAGCGGAGACTCCGGCGACGCTGTACGCGGCGACCCAGACGGAAGGGAAGATCCTCACCTACGACGGGCGCGTCGCGACGACGTACTTCTTCTCGACGTCGGGCGGCCGCACGGCCGACGTGCGCGATGTATGGCCGCGGCTCGGCGCCGTTCCCTACCTCCGTTCCGTCCCCGACCCGTACGACTCCGACTCGCCGGTGCACATGTGGGGCTTCGCGCTCTCGGCGCAGCTCCTCTCCGCCAGGCTCGGCGTGCCGTTCGGTGAGCTGCGCATCGTGCGCAACGGCTCCGGCCGGGTCGACGCGCTCGAGCTCGGACGGGCATGGCTCTCGGGCGTCCAGGTGATGCGGCTCCTGCACCTCCGGTCGACGTGGTTCAGCTTCGGGGAGCTCTCGCTCACCGGCTCGCGCGCGGCGGTCACCTACGGGAAGCGGGTCGCGCTCGTCGCCTCCGCGCGCGGCGTCGAGCCGGCCGCGCTGCAGGAGCTGACCGCCACCGGCTGGGCGACGCTGCGTCACGTGCGGAGCCGTGCGCGTGTTCTCGTCGCGCCGCGCGCGTACACCGTCTACCGCCTCACCGTCGGTCGCGTGCGCGGGCCGGAGGTCGGCGTCGCGGTCGCACCGGTCGTCAGCGTCCGGCTCGCGTCGAGCACCCGCCTGGTGGGGCACGTGCTGCCGCGGACGACGGGGGCGGTGACCGTCTCGCGCTACCTCGCCGGCGGCTGGCGGGTCGTCGCGCATCCGGAGCTCGACGCGCGCGGCGTGTTCGATACGCCGCTGCGGCTGCGGGCGGGCGGCTATCGCATCGACGTCGCCGGCGACGCGCGACTCGCGCCGGCGTCGAGGACGATGCACGTCACTCCGCGGCTCCTCGCTTCCTTGCACAAGTAGTCTGCCGCCCGTGAATCCGGCCTTCATGCTCGGCGGCGAGCTGGAGATCCACCGTGTCGGCCTCGGTGCGATGCGCATCGTCGACGACCGCGCCGAGGGCGTGCGCGTCGTCCGCCGCGCCGTCGAGCTCGGCGTCGACTTCATCGACACGGCCGACATCTACGGCGCCGGGCGGAGCGAGGAGATCATCGCCGAGGCGCTCCACCCGTACCCCGACGGCGTCGTCATCGCGACGAAGGGCGGCCTCGGCTGGGGGCTGCAGGAGCGGATCCGCGACGGGCGGCCCGAGCACCTGCGCGAGGCGTGCGAGGCGAGCCTGCGCCGGCTGAAGCTCGAGCGCATCGACCTGTACCAGCTGCACCGCCACGATCCGGAGGTGCCGATCGAGGAGTCGATCGGCGCGCTCGTCGAGCTCCGACGGGAGGGGAAGATCCGGATGATCGGGGTCTCGAACGTGTCCCGCTCGCAGCTTCGACGGGCGCAGGCGGTGACCGAGATCGTCTCCGTCCAGAACCAGTACAACCGCGGGCTCGCCACCTCCGAGGACGTGCTCGACCTCTGCACCGAAGAGGGCATCGCCTTCATGCCGTGGGAGCCGCTCGGCGAAGGCCTGACGCGCGGCCCGGCGTACGAGATCCGCTGGCTCCTCGACCGCTCGCCGGTGATCCTCCCGATCCCCGGGACCTCGAGCGTCGAGCACCTCGAGGAGAACATGGGCGCGGTCGCCTAGGAGGCCGCGCCGAGCCGCGTCAGAAGGACGGCTCGCGCTTCTCGAGGAACGCGCGCAGGCCTTCCTGTCCCTCGTCGCTCGTGCGCCGCGCGGCGATCCACTGCGCCGTCTCGGCGCCGTCCGGCCGCTCGCGGACGAGGCGCTTCGCCCAGCGCGCGGCCTGCGGCCCGGCGGAGAGGAGCTCGCCGACGACGCGGTCGACGGCGGCGTCGAGATCGTCCGCCACCTCCGACACGAGGCCGATCCGCAGGGCCGTCTCGGCGTCGAAGCGCTCGCCGGTGACGAAGTAGCGCCGCGCGTTGCCCGCTCCGATCCTCGCGAGCGCGAAGGGGGAGATGACGGCGGGGATGATCCCGAGCTTCACCTCCGAGAAGGCGAAGACGGCGTCGCGGGATGCGACCGCGATGTCGGCGGCGGCGACGAGCCCGGCTCCGCCGCCGAGCGCGTGCCCCTGGACGCGCGCGACGACCGGCGCGAGGCAGCCGTCGATCGCCTCGAGCATCTTCCGCAGCGCATTCGCGTCGGCGAGGTTCTCGTCGTGGGAGAGATCGACCGACGACCGCATCCAGTCGACGTCGGCGCCGGCGGAGAAGCTCCGCCCGTCGCCGGCGAGGATGACGGCCCTCGTCCGGCCGACGTCGACGAAGGCCTCCGCCAGCTCGCCGATGAGCGCGGCGTCGAATGCGTTGAGACGGTCGGGCCGCGCGAGCGTGATGCGCAGCACGTCACCGTCGCGCTCGATGCGGAGGTTGGCCATAGAGTGCGCCAATGCTACGTGGAGCGTTCGCCGCCGCCCTCACGCCGTCGCGCGAGGACGCCTACGCGCCGTATGCCGACTTCCTCGCCGCCGGCGGCCTCGACGGGATCCTCGCCCTCGGCACGACGGGCGAGGGGATGCTCTTCTCCGTGCCGGAGCGCAAGCGCGTCGCCGAGCTCTTCGTCGACGCCGCGCGCGGCAAGCTCCAGGTGGCGGTCAATGCCGGCGCGCAGACGACCGCCGACACGGTCACGCTCGCGGCTCACGCGGCCGAGGCGGGCGCGGACGCCGTCGCGGTCATCTCGCCGCCGTACTTCCCGCTCGACGACGAGAGCATCCTCGCCCATCACGTCGCGGCGGCGCTCGCCTGCGCCCCGACGCCGTATTACGTGTACGAGTTCGCGCGGGCGAGCGGGTACGCCGTCTCGCCGGCCGTGCTCGGGCGCCTGAGGGAACGGGCGCCGAACCTCGTCGGGATGAAGGTCTCGGACACCCCGTACGAGGCGTTCGAGCCGTACCTGAACGTCGGCCTGGACGTGTTCGTCGGGCCGGAGGCGTTCATCGGCCGCGGGATGGCGGCGGGCGCGGTCGGCGCCGTCTCCGCGCTCGCGAGCGCGTTCCCCGAGCACGTCGCGCGCGCGGTGCGCGAGCGGAGCGACGAGCTCGCGCCGCTTCGCGACGCGGTCGAGCGGTTCCCGCGGCACGCCTCGCTGAAGCGCGTCGTCGCCCGCCGCGGCGTCCCCATGCCCGCCGACGTGCGCGCGCCTCTCCGACAGCTCGCCGCGGAAGAGGAGCGCGCGCTATTCGACGCGCTCGCGCCCTGGCTCGACGAGCAGTAGGGCGAAGAGCGCGACGAGGACGAGGTCGCGCGCGAGGACGACGCCTGCGACCGCGGGGTCGAACGAGTTCGCGAGGCTCCAGTACCGCCCCGGGAACTCGATCTGCGTGAGGACGAGGGCTGCGACGAAGAGGCCCTGCGCGGCGCGGCTCCGGACGAGCGGGACGAGCGGGATGAGCCACACCATGTACTGCGGCGAGAGGACCTTGTCGAACGCGACGAACGCGAGGACGGAGGCGGCGGCGTACCGCACGAGCCGCTCGCGCGTCTGAGGCCCGCGCGCGTACAGCGCCCACGCGGCGAGGAGCGCGACGAGCTGGGCGATGGACGAGAGGACGGCGGCGAGGTGCGTGCCCGGTCCGCTCAGGTTCTGCGACACGGTCGAGAACACGTGCAGCGTCGTTCCCGCGTCGTTGTGCAGCGCGATCAGGATCTGCGCGCCGAGGCTCTCGAGCTGGAGCGGCCGGTGCAGCTGCACGCCGAAGCTGTGGCCGAGCCCGCCCGGCGCGACCGCCGCGAACGGGAGGAAGACCGCGGCGCAGACGGCGACGACGATCCCGGCCCATGCGAGCGCCGCGCGCCTTCCCCGCCGTCGCCAGATCCAGACGAGCGCGACCGGAGCGAGCACGGCGGGGAAGAGCTTCGTCGCGATCGCCGCCCCGAGGACGACGGCGCTCGTCCGCTCGCGCTCGAGGAGGAGCGCGACGAGCGCGCCGACCGTGAGCGCCGCCGCCCACAGGTCGAAGCGCGAGAGCATGAGATTCCCGAGCAGAAGCGGCGAGACGGCGACGAGCAGCACGCGCAGGGGGGACGCGACGAGCGCGACGACGAGCACCATCAGCACGCCGGCGGCTGCCATCCACCTCTCGAACGCGTGGTCGTACGCGCCGAAGTCCCCGCGCGACGCGGTCAGCTCGGGCGCCAGCATGGGCAGGAGCGCGCCGGGCGGATACTCGACCGGGAAGTCGCGGTAGGGGACCCGGCCGGCGACGATCGCGTCCGCGTGGGTCTCGTAGCCGGGCGTATCCACGATCTCGCCCGCGTGCGCGTACCAGAGCTGGTGGAGGAGCGTCCACGAGCCGAGGAAGACGGCGACCGCCGCCGCGGCGGTCGCCCACCGTCTCACTCGACGTCGAACTCTTCGAAGACGACGGCGTCCACGCCGATCAGCTGCGGGATCTCGCCGAGATCGGGAAGCTCGTCGCCGAGCGCGAGGACGCCGAACCGCTCCTGCGCCTCGTTCGAGATCCAGTGCGCGCCCTCCGGCAGCGGCGGGAGGTGCTCGCGCAGCTCGCCGAGCGTCGTCTTCGAGTCGTACAGGTTCCAGATGACGAGTCGCGCGATCACTACATGCGGAAGACGCCGAAGGTGGTCTCGGGGATCGGCGCGTTGAGCGCGGCGCTCAACCCGAGCGCGAGGACGCGGCGCGTGTCGAGCGGATCGATGATGCCGTCGTCCCACAGGCGCGCGGTCGAGTAGTAGGGATTGCCCTCCTCCTCGTACTTCGCGCGGATCGCGTCCTCGTCGACGTCGCCGACGATCGAGAGGACGGTGGCCGCCTGCTCGCCGCCCATGACCGAGATGCGCGCGTTCGGCCACATCCACAGCTGCCGCGGCCCGTACGCGCGTCCGCACATCGCGTAGTTGCCGGCGCCGAACGAGCCGCCGGTGACGACGGTGAACTTCGGCACGCGCGCGTTCGCGACCGCCATCACGAGCTTCGCGCCGTCGCGCGCGATCCCGCCCGCCTCGTACTCGGCGCCGACCATGAAGCCGGTGATGTTCTGCAGGAACACGAGCGGGATGCGCCGCTTGCAGCAGAGCTCGACGAAGTGCGCGCCCTTCTGCGCCGACTCCGCGAAGAGGACGCCGTTGTTCGCGAGGATCCCGACGGGGATCCCCTCGACGTGCGCGAAGCCGGTGACGAGCGTCTCGCCGTAGAGCTGCTTGAACTCCTGCAGCCGCGAGCCGTCGACGATGCGCGCGATCAGGTCGCGCGCGTCCGCCTGGTGGCGGAAGTCCTCCGGGATGTGCTCGTACAGGTCGGAGGGGTCGACCGCGGGCGGCTCCGGCTTCGCGGGCTCCCACGGGGCTCCCGGGCGCGGAAGGTTGAGGTTCGCGACGATGCCGCGCGCGATCGCGAGCGCGTGCTCGTCGGAGGCGGCGTAATGGTCTGCGACACCCGAGCGGCGTGCGTGCACGTCGGCGCCGCCGAGCTCCTCCGCGGTCACCTCCTGACCCGTCGCCGCCTTCACGAGCGGCGGCCCGCCGATGAAGATCGTCCCGGTGCCGCGGACGATGATCGTCTCGTCGCTCATCGCCGGCACGTATGCGCCGCCGGCCGTGCACGAGCCCATGACCGCCGCGATCTGCGGGATCCCGGCCGCGGACAGCTCCGCCTGGTTGAAGAAGATCCGCCCGAAGTGGTCGCGGTCGGGGAACACCTCCGCCTGGAGCGGCAGGAAGGCGCCCCCAGAGTCGACGAGGTAGATGCACGGGAGCCGGTTCTGCGCCGCGACCTCCTGTGCGCGCAGATGCTTCTTCACCGTCAGCGGGAAATACGAGCCGCCTTTCACCGTCGCGTCGTTCGCGACGATCACGCACTGCCGGCCCTCGACGACGCCGATCCCGGTGACGATGCCCGCGCTCGGCGCGTCGCCGCCGTACAGCCCGTACGCCGCGAGGGCGTTCAGCTCGAGGAAGGATCCGCCGGGGTCGACGAGCCGGTCGATGCGCTCGCGCGCGGTCATCTTCCCGCGCGAGCGATGACGCTCGACCGCGGCCTCGCCGCCGCCGCGCGCGACCTCGGCCGTCCGCTCGCGCAGCTCGGCGACGAGCCCTTCCATCAGCTCGGTCCGGCTGATCACCGACATGCGCGGACTCTAGTCTCGAGGAATGATCCTCGCCCATCTCGACCTCGACGCCTTCTTCGCCGCCGTCGAGGAGCTCGAGCGGCCGGAGCTGCGCAGGCAGCCGCTCGTCGTCGGCGGCGATCCCCATGGCCGCGGCGTCGTCGCGACCGCGAACTACGTCGCGCGCCGCTTCGGGATCCACTCGGCGATGAGCGCGGCCGAGGCGAAGCGGCGCTGCCCGAGCGCGGTGTTCGTGCGGCCGCGCCATTCCGTCTACCGCGAGTACTCGCGACACGTGTGGTCGACTGTGCGCGGCGTCGTGCCGACCGTCGAGCAGACCGGGATCGACGAGGGGTACCTCGACGTGGGCGAGGTCGCGTCCGACTTCCTCGAGGCGCGCGTCGTCGCCGAGGCCGTGCAGACCGCGGTGCGCGCGGCGACGAGCCTCACGTGCTCGCTCGGCGTCGCGCCGTGCAAGGTGGTCGCGAAGGTCGCGAGCGACGCGCGCAAGCCCGGCGGCCTCACCGTCGTCGTGCCCGGGCAGGAGGCGTCGTTCCTCGCGGCGTTCGACGTGCGCCGCCTGCCGGGCGTCGGGCCGAAGGCGGAGGAACGCCTTCGCACCGCCGGCGTCGACACCGTCGGCGCGCTCGCCGCGCTCTCCGACGTCGATCTTCGCCGGCTCCTTCCCGGCAGCGTCGGCGTGGTCCTCCGCGACCGCGCGCGGGGCGTCGACCCGCGCGGCCTCGACATGGAGGTGGAGCGCATCTCCATCTCCGTCGAGAACACCTTCGAGCGCGACCTCGTCGACCGCGAGCGGCTCCACGACGAGCTGCGCGGGATGGCGACCGAGGTCGCCGGCCACCTGCGCGCCCGGGGGCAGACGGCGCGGACGGTCACGACGAAGCTCCGCTACGCCGACTTCTCCATCCGCAGCCGCTCGAGCTCGCTCGACGTCGGCATCGACGATCCGGGGCGGATCGGCGAGCTCGCGTGCCGTCTGCTCGACCGGGGCCTCCGCGACCGCCCGGGCGCGCTGCGGCTCGTCGGGGTCGGCGTGTCGGGGCTCGTCGAGTATCGTCAGCTGGCCTTGGAGGCGGCGGAGTGATAGGAGAGGAGCCGTGCTGCGCCGCCGCAGCCGCAGCGAGTTGCCTCCGCTGGCCGAGGAGGAGGTCTACGCACGCTCGTACGGCGAGCGGAGCGACGAGGTGACGAACGTGAAGCCGCGCGAGCCGGAGCCCGAGCCGGAGCGGCCGACGCGCATGTCCGACCGGACGCTGCGGGATGCGTTCCGCTCCCGTCTCGAGCAGCGCGACGACGACTAGCGCAAGGCGTAGCGCCACGCGTACACCGGGCGGCGCCCGCCGGCGCACCGGTTGAGGAGCGCCGCGACCTCGCTCTCGCGCGGGTACCGCGACGCGCGCACGGTGATCGCGCGGGCGCGGCGGCAGAGGCCGCGGATCCCCCCGCCGCCGTGTGCGGCGGCGATCATCTCGCCGACGCCGTGGCGCCGTTCGCGACGGGCAACCCTCTCGACGTCCTCGACGGTGGGGAGCCGTCCGTCGCGCAGGGCGAGCGTGACGGCGAGCTCGAACAGCTGCACGACGTTCTCCTCGACCGATCCCGCGAGTCTGTTCCGCGGCTCGCCGCGGTAGGCACGCCAGAAGCCCGCGTGCGTCTCCTCGTGCAGCAGCGTGCGGACGAGGGGCGCGCGATGATCGGCCAGGCGGCGGCCGTTCACGATCGTGTCGAACGGAAGGCGCGCGCCGGCGACGAACGCCGCCAGCTGCACGCGGCCGCGGCTCGACGGCCAGGAGCGAAGCGGGGTGCATCGTCCGTCGTAGACGGCGGCGGTGACCGGGTACCACGTGCCGAGCCCGCCGAGCGCCGAGAGCGCGCGGCGTCCCCAGCTCATCTCCACGCGCTGCCACGGGTCGAGCTCGAGCGGGCGCAGCGCGTGCGGGTAGAAGCGGTCGGCGTACGCGATCGCCATCGACATCCCGTGGCCGGGCTGCCGGAATCGCCACGGATGCGGATGGACGGAGGTGCCGCCCGAGGCGAGCTCCTCCCACGCGCACTCGAGGCTGAACGAGAGGAGGTAGTGGGCGAAGCTGCCGCCCTCGTCGCGCCACCAGCCGAGCTCGAAGGAGTCCGCGAGAAGGGCCTCGGCGCTCCGCGCGAGGGTGAGATCGAGCTCGCGGTCGCCGCGGCGTCCGCGCTCGCGCCGGAAGGCGACGGCCGCGTCCGCGATGGCGGGGTTGGCCGCCACCTCCCGTCGCGCCCGCCGGATGGTCGAGGGGGAGGGCACGGCGGGCACCCCTGAGGCATACCCGCGGAGGCGCTACGACAACGTTCCGAGTTCTACTGCGGCTTGCGGCCGAGCAGCCGGGCCAGGTTGACGTCGTAGCCCCAGCCGAAGGCGCGGGGGACGACGAGCCGGGGCTCGGAGGGATCCCAGGAGCGCTGCTTCAGGCGGGCGCGGATTCCCGTCGTCCGCCAGTCGTAGGGGATCCCGAGGAACGTGCCCGTGCGGGGGATGTTCGGGTCGGGCGGCATACAGGGGCGGAGGGACTCGAACCCCCGGCCTACGGTTTTGGAGACCGCCGCTCTACCAACTGAGCTACGCCCCTAGGCCGTCGGATAGTACCGTCGTCCGGTGCAGCGCAGGGGCCTCG
>JAGWRZ010000210.1 GCA_028876365.1 Acidobacteriota bacterium
CTCAAGAACCTCACGCTGACCAGCGTCGTCTTGGGAAGTAGGGGCGCACAAGGGCAGCCTCGGCAAGCGGGTCCTACCCACCGCAGCCAAGTCGAACCCCGTGCGTTCCGACGGCAGCTTCTTCGTGCGCGTACGCCCACGGGGCAGGCGCGACAAACACGGCCGCGTGCATGGAGCACTTATGGAGCAGAGCGGGCGCAAACGGGCGCGGACCGTGGCAAATCGGCCGACCGCGAAAACGGCTCGGACAAGCCGAAAGCGTGGCCTACGATTGCCGTTAGTTGCGCGCACAACGAAATGGTAAGGAGGGGGTCGACGGTTCGAGTCCGTCAGAGGGCTTCACGAACCCCCTGCTCACCAGCTTTTCCGTCGCCTGTTGAGGCGGCAGAAACGAGGCGCGGCGTCCACCGGGCGTCCACGACTCGCCGCGTCCGCGTCCTGCGAGGCCTCGAACTCGTCTTGTTGAGCGGCCTCGGCGGCCGCTGCGGCGACGTTCACGCAGCGTCCACCGCCCGCTCGAACGCGGGCGCGTCGAGAAGAGCGACGGCGTGGTCGCGGCTGTCGTTGGCGAGACGGCCGTAGTGAGGGCCGATCATCGCGATGCTCGTCCCCCTGAAGCGCGAGACCGCGAACACGGGTATGCCGGCACGGAGCGCAAAGATCGCGTAGGTGTGTGGCATCAGCGGAGGGAGGCGTGGCCTCCCCCCACCGGACTGGCTCGCTCCGAGTTCTTCGAGCGTCGAGCGTGAAGAGTTGCGCTTCCTGCCGCGCCCGGCAACGCTGCGCGCTCTGCGCCTCGGTTCTTTGACTCACCCTCTGGAGGTAGGCGCGGCGGGCCGGTGTTCAACCTCTTTTTATGCTGCGCTGCGGAGCTTCGCGAGGGCGCGTTCCTCGATCTGTCGGACGCGCTCGGCGCTGACGCCGAGGCGTTCGCCGACCTGGGAGAGCTTCTCGGCCGGTGTGTCGAAGCCGAAGCGCGCCCCGATGACCTCGCGCTCGCGGTCGGTCAACCGCGATAGGAGGGCGCGCAGCTGCTCGCCGGCCACCGCGTCGACGACATCCTCGTAGGCAGCGGCCGAGAGCGGATCCTCGAGCAGGTCGCCCAGCGTCCCGAGATCGCCTTCGATGCTTCCGATCGCCTCGTCCAGGCTGCGCTCGCGCGCGTCGGCGACCAGCAGCGCTTCCGCTTGCTCGAGGGCGATCTGTGTTCGCTCGGCTAGTTCGCCGATCTTGGCGGAGCGTTGCTCGTCTTGGTAGATGCGCTGGTGTTCGGACTTCAGCTGCGAGAGCTGGCGCAGCGCCTTCGGCGGCAACCGCAACGGGCGCATGAAGTCGCTGCGCGCCTCCTGCAACGACTGCCTGATCCACCAGGTCGCGTACGCGGCGAAGGGAACGCCCCGCTCGGGGTCGAACCGCTGCAGCGCCCGCAGCAGCCCGACGACCCCCTCCTGGAGCAGATCGGCCTGCTCGAGCCCCTCCGTCCGGTAGCGGCGCGCCGTCGCGTGCACGAGCGGCAGCAGGCGCTGAATCAGCTCCTCCCGCGCGGCCTCGTCGCCGGACTGGGCACGGCGCGCGAGCGCGTCAGCCTCGTCACCGGCGACTGCCTGCGAACTCTCGGCCTCAATCCATAGCTCCCGGGCCGCGGCATCGCCGCCGCGGCTTCCGGTGCGGCCGGCCAGTTCTCGCTTTACCGCCACGGTGCGATCGTGCCACACCGCTGCCTCGCGACGGGTCGCCTGCACAGGGTGGGGCTGCGTCAGTTGTAGCGTGCCGGCCGCGGCCGCCCGCGCCAGCTCGTCTCCCGGCACATCGGACACGTGGGCGGGTCGCGGCGGATGACGACCCCGTAGCCGCAGCCTTCGCACCACAACTCACGGACCGGCGGCAACAGCGTCTTCTCTCGGGTCTTAAATGCGACTGCGCTCATCGAGATCGTCTCTCGCGGAAGACGGGCCGCGGCGGCGCGCGCCGCCGCGGCCCCACTTGCGCCGTTCCGCCTACTTCTCGATCGCCTTCCCGGCGCCGCCGATCGTGATCTTCTTCGGCTTCTGCTCGGCCGGCTTCGGGATCCGCAGCTCGAGCACGCCGTCCTTGTAGTCGGCCGCGATCGAGTCGCTGTTGACGCCCTGGGGCAGGGTGAGTGTTCGCGCGAAGGTCCCGTACGGCCTTTCGACCAGCTGCGCGGGCCCGCTCTCGTCCGGCGCACGCGAGCCGGAAAGCGAGAGCACGCTGTCGTTGACCTCGATGTTCACGTCCTCCGACTTCACCCCCGGCAGATCGATCTTGACCACGTACTCGTCCTCGGTCTCGTGCACGTCGACCGGCGGAGTGAAGCCGGTTACCCGGTTGCCGTTCCCCGTGCGCAGAAGCTCGTCCATCAGGCGAAACGGCGCGGCGAGGAACGGATCCCGGATCAACAGATTCGCCATCTCAACCTCCAATCCGACGATTCGCTCTCATCGCTCAGTCGAGTAGGCCCCGTCCTGCGAGGTTCAAGTCCGGATCGAGAAAACACGTCGGGCTCGGAGATTCAGCGGTAGCCGCGCAGAAGCCAGAGCGCGACCCGGAACATCTCATCGACGTGGCCGAGCCCACCCACCGAAGGCACGTCGCCCACGTCCCCTACGCCCAGCCGCGGGCGAACGGCGGCGGAGGGCTGCGAGCCGAGCACCACGTGCTGCGAACCCGGCGCCGCGTAACGCACCGACGCACGGGTTGGATCGGCGGGCTCCTGACGTGGCAGCGGGTGCCGCTGGTCATAGCCGGCACGCCGGCCCGGGTCGCGCAACACCTCATAGGCGTCGCTGACCGCCTGGAACCCCTCCGCACCAGCACCAACCCGCCCGCAGTCGGGATGCGTCGCCCGCGCCGCGCGCCGGTAGGCGCGAGCGATCTCATCCGCCGACGCCTGCCGCCGCACCCCCAGCACGCCGTACGGGTCCTGCTCCTTGCGCCTCGTCATCAGACCTCCACGAGCTAAATATGCCTCCCAACCACGCCGACCAGACCGAACCGAACGAACACGCAAGCCGGCATGCAGCGTCACGGACGTACCGGCGGCGTCGGAGCTGTCGGCGGCCAACGACGGCTCCGGCTCGATCGCGACGGGGTTGTGCACCTGGTGGGGGATGCAGCCCATATGCCGCTGTTCCCGCTGCCGGCAGGCGGAATCGGATCCGAGCGTCCCGTCGCTTTCTGGGGAACGGCGCTGCGTCAGCGCCCGCACACAACGTGCAGGCGAACGCGCGTGATGCCGTCGCGCGAGTAGACCTCGACGAGGTCGCAGATCTGACGGGCGAGCCAGAGACCGCGGCTGTGCTCACGCTCCGGTTGGGGCGGCTCATAGCCCGCGACCGCCTCCGAGAGACCAGGGCCGTGGTCTTCGACCTCGCAGACGAACGTCTTGCCTTCCCGCCACGTCCGCACGGATGCATCGCCGCGGCCATGGACGAGCGCGTTCATCGCGACCTCGTGCACCGCGACGAGCAACTCGGCGAAGCGTGCCGGCGCAACGCCGGCGACGCGAGCCTCCTCCGCAACGGCGGCGCGCGTCGCGGCGAGATCCGGCCGGACCGGAAAGCGGCGCACCCGAACCGCGGGCTCCGAGATACGCGAAGCGAGATGCGAACAGTATGTGTGCGGATCGACGAACATCGAGCTGCGCTCGACACCGTCACGCGTACGGACGTATGGGTGGGTGGCGCGCGCATGCTCGACGATCTCATCCGGCAGCGCGCCGACGTCGTAGGGGCAGATCGACCACACCGACACGTCGTCGGCGATCACGTTGTAGACCGACTCGTAGTGAGCGTACTCCGCGACCGCCGAGCGCCAATCGGTCGGCCAGATCGGCTCGCCGATCGTGCGCACGCGCGGCGCGCGCTCCAGCCCGGCGGTGACCCAATCGAGGTACGCCTTGAACGCCTTGCCCGGCGACTGATACCAGTCGGCCGCCTCGAAGAACTCTGCGCCTTCGGCGTCCGCGTCCATAGCCTCGCGCAACGCCGCGAGCTGCGCAGACGGCTCGACAACGATGAGCGGTTCGCCTGCAGCAACGGCCTCGCGAGCAAACGGCAACGCGACCTCGATGAACTCGTCGACGCCGTCATAGAAGACCGCCTCGTGCTGAAGGCAGGTCATCGAAGCACCAGCCCAGTTGTATCGCCGAAGCCGACCATCTCGATGATCGAGGCCAGCCAGGCCGGCGTGTTCTCGACGACGAGCTTCCGCCCGTCGTCGGCCGCGAGGCCCGACGCCTCGACAAGAAGCCGCACGCCGCTCAGATCGATGAACTCGACATTCGCTAGATCCACCAGCACGTCGGAGTCGGTTGCGAGGACGGCGGCGATCGGACCGACGACGCCGCTGATCGTCGCCGCCTCGAGGGTGCCGCGCAGCACCAGGCGGTTCTCGTCCCGCTCGATGCGCAGCCGAGGATCGGACTTCACCGCGTACAACACGATCGGGTGCGCACCGACGACACCGAGGAGCGTGCGCGGACTCGTCGTACGCGCGTCGTAGGCGCAGACCGCGGTCACGCGGTGCTCGACGACGACCTCCTGCACCCGACGCTCGTAGTCGGGAAGACGAACGGACTGACCGTTCTCTACGACCGACCGAGGCGGACCGCCGGCAGCGCGCAACGACGGAAACCCTCGTGCGCGCGACTCGGATGCAGCAGTGCGCAGCGTCTCCAGAGCTTGATCCGGCGCGAACACGCCGTCGGCGACGTACGCATCCCGAGCGCTCAGCACCGTCAACTGCTCGTCGCTCGCACCCTCGAGCTCGGCGGCGACGGCGTCGTCGTCTCTCTCGGGAACGTAGACCACGCGCTCGCCCCGCGTCAGTCCGGCCGTCAGGAAAGAGCGAATGAGCTCGTCACGCCGCCACTCGTCGTCATAGATCAAGCACGCGTGATCACCAGCCGCGAGCGCCTCGACGTGACGCAGAAAAGTCATGACTCGTGCTCCGGCATGCTGGCCCCCGTCAACCGCGCCTAAGCCCAGCCCCCGAACCGTAACAAACAAGCGGGAGCGCTCGTTAGACTCGTGGTCGTGGCGTACCCGGCCTAGTTGATCCCAATCTTCATGTCGTCAGCCGCGGGCTGCGGGCCCCGGCTGCTGAAAGCTGGATCGACGAGGAGGGAAGACCGATGCTGTACGAGCCGACGAGGTTCGATGCGCTGATCGACGCGCCGTGGGTTCCGGCGCGCGTCGAGGACGGGATCGCTGCGATCGCCGCCGACGCCGACGCCGCGTTCGATCCGACAGCGCTCTGGCCCGCGCACGCGTGGGATGCGCGGGAGAAGCCGTTGCCGCTATCCGGCCTGTACGTCGGTGCGGCCGGCGTGATCTGGGCACTCGACGAACTCCAACGGCGCGGCCATGCCGAGTCGTCGCTCGACCTCGCCGCCGCCGTCAGGCGCCCGGTCTCGCTCGAGCGGGCGACCCCGGACTTCGCGGCGGATGAGCACTACCGCCCTGGCGCGCTCATGTCCGGCGAGACGGGCGCACTTCTCGTCGCCTTTCGGCTGACTTCCGACCCGGCGCTCGCGGACGACCTGCACGCGCTCGTTCTCGGCAACGTCGACACCCCGACCGACGACATCAGCTGGGGAGCGCCCGGGACGCTCCTCGCCGCTTTGGTCATGGGCGAGTGGACGGGCGAGCGCAGATGGGATGAGGCCGCCCGCGCGTCGGCCAGTGCACTCCGGGAGCGCCGCGGCGACGACGGGCTGTGGCGGCAGGACGACGACTACCGCGGCTTCAGCACGCTGCACGGCGTCGCGGGAAACACACTCGCGCTGCTCCGTTTCGCGCCAGACCCTGCCCTCGCGAGCGAGAGCGCCGCCGTTCTCTCGCGCCATGCGTTCTGCGAGGACGGCCTGGCGAACTGGCCCGGCTCGCCGCGTCCGCAACTCAGACGGCCACGAGACAGCCGGATCTGTCTCCAATGGTGCACCGGCGCACCGGGCGTCGTCGCGGGCGCCTGGGAGTTTCTCGACGAGGACCTCCTGCTCGCCGGCGCTGAGCTCATCTGGCGTGCAGGCGCCCACCGGGACGAGAAGGGCCACGGCCTCTGCCACGGGACCGCGGGAAACGGCTTCGCGCTCCTGAAGGCATTCGCGCGCACGGGCGACGAGCGCTGGCTCGAACGGGCGCGGCGCTTCGCAGTCCACGCCCTGGCCCAGGCGGAGCGGAGCGCCGCCGCCAACGGCCGGCGTCGCTACTCGCTCTTCAACGGTGACGTGGGCACCGCTCTCTTCGCCGCCGCGTGCCTCGACGCCGATCCTCGCTTCCCGATCGTCGACGTCATGTAGAACCAGCCGCCAACCGCGACACGGGGATCGAACACGTGCTCACGGACGAATGCGGATGACCGTCTTGCCGGTGGCCCGGACGGTCGGGTTCAGTGCCGCGACGGCGTCGTCGAGAGGTGCGACGTTGCCGATGTTCGTCTGCAGTCGTCCGTCCCGCACCCGCTGGACGACCTCGGTCAGTTGGCCGCGATCGGACTCGACGACGAAGTCGATCGAGAGGACGTCGACGGCCCGCGTCTCCGGCGGCCCGACGATGGACACGAGCGTTCCCCCGGCCCGGACGAGACGCGCGGACCGGTTCCCGATCTCGCCGCCGATGACGTCGAAGACGAGGTCGACCCCGCCCGCGTCCTCGAGCGAGTCGCTCTGCAGGTCGACGAACTCGTGCGCGCCGAAGTCCAGCGCCCTCCGACGGTCGCCGGCGCGACCCGTGCCGATGACGTACGCGCCGGCCGAACGTGCGAGCTGCGTCACCATCGACCCGACCGCGCCGGCGGCGCCGTGGGCGAGGACGGTCTGCCCCGCGCGCAGACGGCCGTGCTGGAAGAGCCCCTGCCACGCGGTGAGGCCCGAGATCGGCAGGCTCGCGCCGACGGTGAACTCGACGTCGCCTGGCAAGGGAGCGAGATTGCGCGCCTCGACCGCCGCGTACTCGGCCAGGGTGCCGTCGCGCGTCCAGTCGGTGAGGCCGAACACGCGCTGTCCCACCGACAATCCCGTCGTGCCGTACCCGAGGGCGCTCACCACTCCGGCGAGCTCGTGCCCCGGGATCGACGGTGTTCTGTCACGCCCCAGGCGATCGGTCCAGGTCGACGGCCAGGTCATCTCGGTCGGGACGAACCCCGACGCATGAATCCGAACGACGACGTCGTTGATCGCCGCCCGGGGCTCGGGGCGCTCCGTCAGCGTCATGCCGGCCGTTCCCGCAGCCTCGTCCGTCACCACGATCGCCTTCATCGCCGGCCTCCTCGCGCCGGGTACTCGCCGCTGCGCCGACCGGGGAAACCACGCCTGCTCGGGATCTCCCGCTCGCTGCGGGGCGGCCCGGAGAGAAGCGTCGGAACGTACTCGAGCAGCTGGATGGCGCCGTCGAACGTGCGGCTGCCGACCATCTCGAGCGCGACGTCGGGGTAGCCGTCGTAGATCCGCTCCCGGCCGGTGCGTCCGGTGATGACGGGAAAGACGACGACGCGGAAGCGATCGACGAGGCCGGCGCCGAGGAGCGCGCGGCACAGCGAGAGGCTGCCGATCGTGCGCATCGACGCGGAGCCTTCCCTCTTCATCTCCCGCACGGCGTCGACCGCGTCCCCGGCGACGAGTCGCGTGCTCGCCCATGCGAGGGGCTCGCTCAACGTACGCGAGAAGACGACCTTCGTCATGCGCGCGAGGGCCTCGGTGCCGGGCTCGTTCGCAGCGGCGAGTCCCGCCATGAGGCGGTACGTGGTCGCCCCCATCAGAACCGTGTAGTCCGCCTCGGGCTGCTCGCCCAGCCATGTGAGGTACTCCGGCCCTTCGAGCCCCCACCATCCCGGCCACCCCTGTGCAGACGCGTAGCCGTCGAGCGAGGTGATGAAGTCGACGAGAAGCTCCGGCATCGTTTTCTCCTTTCGCGGAGCGACGCGAGGCGCTCACCATACGCGGGGCACGAGGCGTCGCGTGCGACGGACGTACTCGTCGTAGGAGGCGCCGAGCCCCGCACGCAGCGCAGCCTCTTCGAACGGGATGCGGATCAGCACGCCCGCGAGCGGGACGAGGAGGAGCGCGCCGACGCTCAGCCAGTTGTCGCGCGCGACGCCGACGCCGAGAAGGCCGACCAGCCCACCCGTGTAGCTCGGATGCCTGAGCACGCGATACGGCCCGTGGTCGACGAGCTCGTGATCGCCCTGGATCGAGACGACGAACGTGAAGAGCCGCCCGAGGGTGAGGATCGACCAGACGCGCAGACCGGCGCCGCCGAGCACGAGGCCGAGGCCGACGGCGCCGGCGATCCGGGGATCCCCGATCGAGTAGGCGGAGACGTGCGCCGCCCGGAATCCGAGATCGACCCCGGCGACGACCGCGCCGACGACGACGGCGAACGTCCAGTCCGCCCCGCGCTCTGCATTGCGGTTGAGCAGACGGAGAGCGATCTCGACCGCGGCCCAGGCCCAGAGGGCGGAGTCGACGGCGGTACGGAGCGTCTCCCGGTCGATGGTCGCGCGAGCCATGCCGGTCCTCAGCCGGTCGCGGGGTCGGACGTGCGACGGCGGCGGGCGTACGCGAACGTCGCTGCGCCGAGCACGGCGGGAACCGCGAGGCCGAGAGCCGTCCCGATCGGGCCGAACTCGGGCTCCGGCAGGGTGGCGGCGAGCGTGAGGAGCACCGCCGCGAGGGTGATCAGCACGACGCCCCACAGCGCGGTCAGGAGCCTCAGGGCGCGAACCGCCGCCGGCGTCGCGAGACGAGCTTCGGCTGCGGGCTTGCCCGCCGCGCGCCGCGCGGCGAGCCGCGCGAGCAGCGGCTTCGACGTCGCGAGCGATGAGAGAAAGGCGACCCCGAACGCTCCCGGCATGAGCGCATCGGCCCAGGGGCCGATGAAATGCGCGGCGGCGAGGGGAAGCCCGATGCCGAGGAGCATCGTCCGCCGCGGCGAGAGAGACCGGCGGCCGACTGCTGTGATCGTGGTTGCGGTCATCCGAATGATCCTTTCGGTGGGAATGCGATGACCGGAGAAGCATCGAGCGAGCGGCGCGCCGCGTCGTCGGCCGACGGTCGCGATCGCGGGTCAGCCGATGGGATGACTCGGGGGAGGAGCAGACCGGAGCGCGCGTCAGCTCGGCTCGCGAGGCACCAGGCGGTGCTCGTAGGCGAGGATCACGAGCTGCACGCGATCGCGCACGCCGAGCTTCGCGAGGATCCGGCCGACGTGCGTCTTGACCGTCGCCTCGCTGAGAAAGAGCGAGGCCGCGATCTCGGGATTCGACAGCCCGTCGACGACGAGCGCCATCACCTCCCGCTCGCGCCCCGTCAACTCGTCCAGCCCGGCCGGCGGCGCGAGACCGGCGACCTCGCCCCGCGCGAGGACCCTGTCGATCAGCCGCCGCGTGACCGTCGGAGCCAGCAGCGCGTTGCCAGCGGCGACGGCGCGCACCGCCGAGATGATGTCCGCCGGAGCAGCGTCCTTGAGCAGAAAGCCGCTCGCACCGGCCTGGAGCGCCGACACCACGTACTCGTCGAGATCGAACGTCGTCAGCACGACGATGCGCGGCCCTTGCCCGGCCGGGCGCGCAGCGGTGATCTGCCGCGTGGCCTCGACGCCGTCGAGGTTCGGCATCCGGATGTCCATGAGGATCACGTCGGGATCGAGGCGCGCGGCCGCGGCGACCGCCGCCGTGCCGTCGCCCGCATGGCCGACGATCTCCATGTCGGGCTGCGCCTCGAGCACCATCGCCAGCCCTTCGCGCAGAAGCTCTTGATCGTCGGCGATCAGGATCCGGATCATCGGACCGAACCGAGCGGCAACCGGGCGCGCACGCGAAACCCTCCGGAGGGGGTCGGCGCAGCCTCGAACGCGCCGCCGTAGAGAGCGACGCGCTCACGCATGCCCACAAGGCCGTGTCCGCCGCTCCCGGCCGTCACGGCGCGCACGAGCTCGTCCTCGCCGACCGCACCGTCATCGGTCACCTCGACCTCCAGAGCCTCCTCGGACCAGCAGACGCGCACCGCAGCGTGCGTCCTACCGGCATGCTTCAACGTGTTCGTCAGCGCCTCCTGCACGATCCGGTAGGCGGAGAGTTGCACACCCTCGCCCACCGCAGACGGAGTTCCCTCCACGTCGAGCGATACGGACAACCCCGCCTCGTTCATCTCGTCGACGAGCGCAGGCAACGCCGCCATGCTCGGCGGCGGCGCGAGCGTTCCGCCGGCCGGGTCGTCGCGCAGGACGCCGACGAGACGACGCATCTCGGCGAACGCCTGACGGCCCGTGTGCTCGATCGTCGAGAGCACGCGCCGTGCGCGCGCCTGGTCGAGCTCTGCGAGCGCGCCGGCGCCTCCGGCCTGCATGACGATCACCCCGAGCGCGTGCGCGACCACGTCGTGCAGCTCGCGGGCGATGCGCGCCCGCTCGTCGGCGACCGCGGCGAGAGCGCGCTCGGACCGGGCCCGCTCCTCCTCGCGCCGCCGTGACCGGCTCCAGTCCCCGCGCAGCCATGCGAACGCGCTCGCGGCGAAGAGCCCACCCGGATACCAGGGATCGTTCGGGTGGGGCGCCGCTGCCGTCATCACGCCCAGCTCTGCCGCCCAGACGAGGATCGCCCACACCTCGGTCCGCTCGCCGCGTTCGGCGGCGAAGCTGTAGACCGCGAACAGCACCGCCGCCCAGGCGAGGCCGGGGCGATACCCGGCGAGGACGTTCGCCAGCTCCCCCGAGCCGCAGACCACGAGCACCCAGCCCGGCGACGCCCGCCGCCACGCGAGCGGCGCCGTTGTCAGCGCCGCCAACGCGACGGCGAGAGCGTCGGTCGGCCGATAGTGAGCGTGGCCGCCGCCGAGGCCGAGGCCGCCCAGGCCCAGAGCCAGCGCGGCGAGCGCGACGAGTGCGTCGAGCGCGCGGCGGCGGCCGGCAAGCCGCCCCCACGTCGGCCCGCGTCCGGACTCGGTCACAACGCTCGTGAGACGTCACCCGCGGCGGTCGCAGGCGCCGGCCGCCGGCGGCCGACGACGATCGTCGCGCTCAGCATGACGAGCTCGCCGCACAGCGCGAATGCCGTGTGGAGCGCGAGACCGAGGCCGTTCATCATCGACATCGGGCCGGCGGCCGCGCCGATCGCCTGGCCGACAGCGAGCATCCCGAGACCGACGGCCCACACGACGGCGGCTCGCCGGCCCGCATCCTCGCCGAGCGCCGGGGCGAATCGATCGGTCGCCGCCTTGCGCATCGCGGACGAGCTCGCCAGAGCGATCGCGGCACCGGCGGGCATCAGTGCGGCGCCGAGCAGCAGGCCCGAGGCGGAAGCGAGGTCGCGGGCGCGGCGAGAGCCCTGCGAAACCTTGCGAAGACGATCGTGAGACTCCATGGTGCGCTCCTTTCACGAGATCGACGGTAGCCGCGATTCTCCGTCCGCTCGTGCTCGCCGTCGTCGCCCGATGGTCGCGACGATGTCTCATACCTCCGACTGATCTTCGGTGAGACGCGCCTCGACCGGACGGCTCATCGCGTGCTTGACGCCGCGACGGATGAGCAGGACCTGGGCGGGATAGGTCGTCGCGAGCCCGACCGCCATCGCCACCTGCATCATCAGCCAGTAGGCGGCGTGACTCGCATCGAGATGGGGATGCGTGAAGAGCACGAAGAAGACGAGCGCCATCCACGCGAACATCCCCGCCTCGAAGGCGACGATCGACAACGTGTCCGCCCGCACCGCCTCCCACAGCGCCGCGCGCCGGCCGAGCTCGCTCATCGGCTTGATCGCCCAGTACTGGAAGAGGATGCCGAACACGTAGCCGAGCGCGAGGTCGAGCACGTACCCGGGCCAGAGCATCGAACCGGCGATCGTGAGCGAGCCGGCGAACACGACCCACTCGCCGATCACGTCGCCGAGCGCGCAGCCCGCCCCGCAATGGGTTGCGGAGACGGCGTGACCCTCCCACTCCGCGTCGGGCCCGGCGTTCCGCCTCGGCCGGCCGAGCCGGGCATACGCGATCCACCCGAGCGGGCCGAGATAGAGGGCGGTGATCGGCCATACCGCCTCCATCACGCGCATCGGCTGGCGCAGCCCGCGACCGTAGGCGTCGATCACGACCGCCCCCGCTGACACGAATCCCGCCGCCAGCGACACCCACGCGAGCACGGTCAGCCACATCTGCGGCACGTCGAATCCCGCGTCAGCGGACCTTGGCGAAGCGGTGCACGGCCTGGAGCAACTCCTCCGCCTTGGCCTGCACCTCCGCCGCCTCGCCGGATGCGAGCGCGCCGGCGACGCAGTGCTTGACGTGGTCGTCGAGGATCTGGAAGCCGAGGCTCTCGAGCGCGGTCGAGACGGCGCCGATCTGGGTGAGGATGTCGATGCAGTAGCGATCCTCTCCCACCATCTTCTCGATCCCTCGCACCTGTCCCTCGATCCGGTGCAGGCGCTTGACCAGCGTCTCCTTTCGCTCGTGGTAGCCGTAGTGGGTGTGCTCGTTCGCAGCGATCGTCATGTGACTCCTTCCCGGGTGCTGCGGAACCGCCTCAACCGCAGGCTGTTGCTGACGACGAAGATGCTGGAGGCGGCCATCGCGGCGGCGGCGATCATCGGATCGAGGAGGCCGGCGACGGCGAGCGGGATCGCGGCGACGTTGTAGGCGAACGCCCAGAAGAGGTTGCCCTTGATCGTCGCGAGGACGCGCCGGGAGAGCCGGATCGCGTCCGCGGCGGCGCGCAGGTCGCCGGAGACGAGGGTGAGATCGGATGCCTCGATCGCGACATCGGTGCCGGTGCCGATCGCAAGCCCGAGGTCTGCCCGCGCGAGCGCGGGCGCGTCGTTGACGCCGTCCCCGACCATCGCCACCGTCGCACCCGCGTCCTGCAGCCGTTGCACTTCCTCCGCCTTGCCGGCGGGAAGCACCTCGGCCCGCACCTCCTCGATGCCCACCTCCGCCGCCACCGCGCGCGCGGCGTGCTCGTTGTCGCCGGTGAGGAGTACAGGGGTCAGGCCGAGCTGCTTCAGCTCGGCGACCGCCTGCCGCGAGGACGGCTTCACCGTGTCGGCGAGCGCGAGCAGGCCGTGCAGGCGACCGTCCCACGCGGCTGCGACGACCGTCCGGCCGTCCGCCTCGGCCCGCTCCTGCCAGGCGCGCGCCTGCTCGGGAAGCTCGATCGCCCGGTCGGCGAGAAACGCAGGGCGCCCGACGAGGACCGCGTGGCGCTCGACGAGCGCCTCGACCCCGAGGCCGGCGTGGTTGCGGAACGCGGCAACCGGCGCGCGCTCGCCTTCGGCGGCGGAGGCGATCGCACGGGCGAGCGGATGCTCGCTCGCGGACTCGGCCGTGCCGGCGAGACGGAAAAGCTCCTCCCGGCTCGCGTCGAGCGCCAGCGCGTCGACGAGCTGCATCCGGCCCTCGGTGACCGTGCCGGTCTTGTCGAGCACGATCGTCGTGATCCGCTGCGTCCGCTCGAGAACCTCGGGACCCTTGATGAGGATGCCGAGCTGCGCGCCGCGGCCGGTGCCGACCATCAGGGCGGTCGGAGTCGCGAGACCCATCGCGCACGGGCAGGCGATGATCAGCACCGCCACCGCCGCCGTGAACGCGGCCGACGCGCCCGAGCCGGCGAGCAGCCAACCCGCGAGCGTCGCGAGCGCGACGGCGATGACGATCGGGACGAAGATCGCGGAGACGCGGTCGGCCAGCCGCTGCACGGACGCCTTTCCGGCCTGCGCCTGCTCGACCATGCGCGCGATCTGCGCCAGCGCCGTGTCGGCACCCACCCTGGTCGCGCGGACGACGAGCCGCCCGGACGTGTTGACCGTCGCGCCTGCGACCTCCGCGCCGGCCTCGACGTCGACCGGCATCGGCTCGCCGGTCAGCATCGACTGGTCGAGCGCCGAGGCCCCGTCGACGACGACGCCGTCGGTCGCGATCTTCTCGCCGGGCCGCACGACGAACAGATCGCCGGGCGCGAGCCGCTCGACCGGTACGAGAACTTCGGCGCCGTCGCGCAGCACACGCGCCTCCTTCGCACCGAGCTCGAGCAGCGCCCTGATGGCCGCGCCGGAGCGGCGCTTCGCACGCGCCTCGAAGAAGCGCCCGAGGAGGATCAACGCCGTGATCACCGCCGCCGCCTCGAAATACGTGTCGGTGGACAGGCCGCCGAGCAGGACGACCGTCGACCAGGTCCAGGCGGCGAGCGTGCCGAGCGAGACGAGCGTGTCCATCGTCGCCGCGCCGTGACGGGCATTCAGCAGTGCCGCCCGGTGGAACTCCGCCCCCGACCAGAGCACCACCGGCGTCGCGAGCGCCAGCGACAGCCACTCCCAGCCGGAGAACCGCAGCGGCGGGATCATCGCCAGCAGGACAAGCGGCAGCGACAAGCCGAGCGCGACGACGAGCCGCTCCGGAGCCGCGTCGTGCTCGCGCCCTGCGTGCGCCGCGTCCGCGGGACGGGCGTGGTAGCCGATCCTCTCGACCGCGGCGAGGAGCCGCGCGGGCTCGACGAGCGCCGGGTCGTAGCTGACCGCGGCCGTCTCGGTCGCGTAGTTCACGGTCGCATCGACGCCGTCGAGCCTGTTCAGGGCGCGCTCGATGCGCGCCGCGCACGACGCGCAGGTCATTCCCTCGAGCGCCAGCGTTGCCCGCTCGCGCCCGACCTCAGGCGGGGCGGTGACCGCAGCCATCGCTCAGGCGGCCACCTCGTAGCCGGCCTCGTCGATCGCGGCGACGATCGCCTGCTCGTCGAGCGGATCGGCGACGACGCTCACCGTCTTCGCCTCCACGTCGACCTCCACCGACACGACACCGGGCACCTGCGAGACCTCGCCCTCGATCGACTGCTTGCAGTGGGCGCAGGAGACGCCCGGAACATTCCATGTGGCCGTACTGCTCACCGTGGACTCCCTTCTCGTCGTCTCGCACGAGTATACCCCTCAGGGGTACATAGAGCGGAGGTGTCCTCGCGGATCAGTGGTCGTGAGCGCCGGCGCCGTAGATCGTGTGCCACGAGTCCCACGTGATCTTGAGGATCACGAGCGTGATCACGACCCCGATGGTGGGATCGGCGATCGGAACACCGAGCGCGACGGCGATCGCGCTGCCGACGACACCGAGGGAGACGAAGGAGTCGATGCGGGCGTGGTTGCCGTCGGCAGTCAGGGCGGGACTGTCGAGACGCTCGCCGCCGCGAAGCCGTACGCGCGCCGCGATCTCGTTCCCGACGAAGCCGATGGCGCCTGCGCCTGCGAGGGCCCAGAGGTGCGTCAGGTGATGCGGATGGACGAAGCGCACCACCGTCTCGTAGAGCGCGACCATCGCGCTGATGAAGATCGCGAGCACGACCGCGAGACCGGCCCACCGCTCGCCGCGGCCCGACCTGAGGTAGAAGGCGATCCCGAGCGGGATCGCGGTGAGTCCGTCTCCGAAGTTGTGGATGAGGTCGGCGAGCAACGCAACGCTGTTCGTGCTCACGAAGATGATCGTCTGCGCGATCGCGGCGCCGGTCAGGACCGCGAGGCTGATCGAGACCGTCTTGACGCCGTCGCGCGACTCGACGATGGAGCGGTCGACGAGCCCGTGCGAGTGCCCGTGACCTGCGTGGTCGTGAGCATGGTGTCGCTCGCCGCCGGCTCCGAGGTGGTCGTGCGCACCTTCGGCGTCGCAGGTGGATGTGTGGCCCATTCGGCGCACGGTAGTCGGTTGCGCTCCGGCCGCCTACACTCCTGCGCGTGCACAGGCTGAAGGTCGGCCTCCTCTGGCGGGCCGAATGGGATCGCCCACCGCCCGATGCGCCGATCGTCGAAGCCTGCAGGCTGCGGGAGGTGTTCGCCGCATTCTCGGCGTGCGGCGTTCCGGCCGATCCCGTCATCTACTCCGACGACAGGATCGAAGAGGTACGGGCTCGGCTGCTCGGCCTCGACGGCGTTCTCGTCTGGGTGAACCCGATCGAGCAGGGCCTCGATCGGTCGCAGCTCGATCCGCTGCTGCTCGAGGCAGCCGACGCCGGCGTGTGGGTGAGCGCGCACCCGGAGGTGATCGCGAAGATGGCGACGAAGCAGGTGCTCGTGGACACGAGGGGGATGAGCTGGGGAACCGACACGCGGCTCTACCGAACGGCATCCGAACTGCGAGACGCGCTTCCCGGCCGGCTGGAGGAACGGCCGGCTCTCGTGCTGAAGCGGAACCGCGGCATGGGCGGAGACGGCGTCTGGAAGGTGGAATCCGACGATCGCGAACGCGGCCTCCTGCGCGTCCAACACGCGGTCCGGGGAGCCGCGGCGGAGACGCTCTCGGTGGATGCGTTCGGCGCCCGGTGCGATCCGTACTTCGCCGCCGGAGGGCTCATGGTCGAGCAGCCCTTCCAGGCGCGCCTGGCCGAAGGAATGATCCGCGTCTACCTCACGCACGACCGGGTGGTCGGGTTCGCCCATCAGTACCCGCAAGGCCTCCTCGGTCCGGCCGACGCTGCGAAGGCGCACGCGGCAAAGACATTCCTCCCGCCGTCCGCGACCGCCTACCGCGAGCTTCGCGATCGCATGGAGTCGGAGTGGGTCCCGGCGATGCGCGACATCCTCGACCTCGACGTGCGCTCCCTCCCCGTGATCTGGGACGCCGACTTTCTCTACGGCGAGAGGACGGTCTCCGGCGAGGACACGTACGTGCTCTGCGAGATCAACGCCAGCTCCACCTTCGCCTTCCCTCCGAACGCGATGCACGACGTTGCACACGCGGCGATCCGGCGGATGGAGGAGCAGAGGCAGCTGTAGCCCCTCCGACGAGCGTGCAGGCGGCCGGCACGGCGCACGCGAGGGGAACCGAGTAGCCTCTGCGCCATGGTCCTCGGGACGGCCGCAGTCTTCACGACGTCGCACATCGCGGCGACGGCCCTGATCACCTGCGGTGTGAGCTTCGCCGCAGCCTTGTTCGCTCTCGGCACCGGACGCCGGGCCGACGGTGTCGCGATCGCGGTCCTCGCTGCCGGTGCCGTCTTTCTCTGGCGCAAGTCGGCGAACATGCCGCAACTCAACAACGACGGGCTTTCCCCGTTCTCCGCCAATGACTGGCTCGCCCCGACGCTCACGTATGTCGTGCTCGGGTTATATGCGGCGCTACGCCACCCGGCCGATGATCGCCGCTTTGCCCGGGCCCGGGCGCTCGCCGTTCTCTCCGCATTCGTCGTCAACGTCGTCACGATCTGACATGCGGGCGGCCGTAGCAGTGGCCGCTGCGGCCGCGGTCGTCGGGCTCACCGCCGGCGCGCAGGCTCGTGCGGCGGCGACGGGATCGGGGCTCCCGCTGACGGCCGTCGCGAGAGTCCCGCTCTCCGGTGGCGACGTCCGCTTCGACTACACGGCGCTCGACCCCGGATCGAACAGGCTGTACATCGCGCACATGGACGCGAGCGAGCTGCTCGTCTTCGACCTGCGGCGGCGCCGTGTCGTGAAGACGATCCCGGCGCCCGGCGTGCATGGCGTGATCGCCGTACCGCAGCTCGGCCGGGTGTTCGCATCGGCGACGAACGCGCGGCAGGTCCTCACGATCGATGCGAAGACGGATGCCGTCGTCGCACGCGCGCCCGCCGGCCTGTATCCCGACGGTCTCGCGTATGACTCGCTCGTGCGGCACGTCTTCGTCTCCGACGAGAGCGGCGGCGTCGAGACGGTGCTCGATGCCCATGGGAGGCGGATCGCCACGATCCCGCTCGGCGGCGAGGCCGGCAACGTCCAATACGACGCGGGCTCCGGGCGCGTCCTCGTGGACGTGCAGACGCGCGACGACGTCGCGGTCATCGACCCGAAGACGAACCGGGTCATCCGACGCATACCGATGCCGGGATGCAGCAACGACCACGGCCTCTATGTCGACGCCGCGCGACGGCTCGCGTTCGTCGCGTGCGATCAGAACGCGACATTGCTGACGCTCGACCTGCGAACGATGACCGTGACCGGGCATGCGACGGTCGGCGATTCACCGGACGTGCTCGCGTTCGATCCTTCCCTTCACCGACTCTACGTCTCTGCCGAGAGCGGCGTCGTCGCCGTGTTTGCGGAAACGGCGGATGGCCTACGGAAGCTCGGCCAGGCTTTCCTCGCGACCGAAGCGCACACCGTCGCGGTCGACCCGCGCACGCACCTCGTCTACTTCCCGCTCCAGTCGGGCTCGGGCGGCGGCCCGCAGCTCCTGATCATGAGGCCGCTCTGACATGAAACCGCTCGTAGCAGGCTGCGCCCTCGTCGCGGCCGTCGCGGCCGTCGCGGCCGTCGCAGCGGCCCCGTCGCATGCGGCGCCGGCGCGGCAGAGAGTCGCGGTCACACTCACGAGCCGGACGGTCGGCCTGTCCACCGTCAACGTCCTCGCGGGAACGATCGTGTTCGCCGTCGTGAACCACAGCAAGGTCGCGCGCGCCTTCGCGATCGCGGGCAGGCGGACGCCGCAGATCCCCGCGGGCAGGTCGGCAACGCTGACGGTGATGCTCGGCACGGGCTTCCACGAGTACACGTCTGTCGGCCGCGACCGTCGCGGGCGCATCGCCGGCCTCGTGCACGCGCTCGCGCCGTGCACGGAACCGGTCGCGACGACGGTGAAGGTCGAGATGACCCAGAGCCCCGGCTCGATCGCGTTCTCGCGGACGACGATCCCCTGCGGCACCGTCACGTTCGTGATCACGAACGCCGGCACGCTCGTCGACAAGCTGCGCGTCTACGCCGACTACCGCGGCGAGATCGGCGCGTCGCCTCAGATCGCCCCGGGCCAGACCGCGACGCTCGTCATCCGCTTCCTGGCGAAGGGGATCGCGAGCTACGTCTCCGACGACTTCCCTCCTCCCGAGCTCGAGGACGGGAGCATGTCCGGCGAGCAGGGCCAGCTCGCCATCGGCTGAGCCCCGGCCCGGGCCGCGCCGCCGGCGCGACGGGCCCGCGGGACGAGACGCTAGATCTCCACCTCCGGCGCGGTGAGCTTCCCTCCCGCATCGCCCGTGTTCACGGTGCCCTTCGGCTCGATCAGCAGTACGTGAGCCTCCTCGTCGGCCCTGGGGCAATGCTCGACGCCACGTGGCACGACGAACATCTCGCCCGCCTCGAGCTCGACATTCCGGTCGCGGAGCTGGATCGTCATCCGCCCGCTCAGAACGAGGAAGAAGTCGTCCGTGTCGTCGTGTGTGTGCCAGACGAACTCACCCTCGACCTTCACGACCGCAAGCTTGTAGTCGTTCAGATAGCCGACGATGCCGGGGGCATAGGAACCCTGCAGCACCCGGACCTTCTCGGCGAGATTCACCTTTTCGCGCATACGGGTCCCCGACGATACGGGCCCGAGCGACGGCGAGGGAGGAAGTCAGGCGGGCACGCCGGCCGAGCCGAGAAGGCTCGCGCGCACGCGCTCCAGGTGCGCCCGCGTCGCCTCGAGCGCCTCCTCGACGTCGCGCGCGCGCAGCGCCTCGACGATGCGCTCGTGCTCGGCGCGGTATACGACTCGCCGCTCCGGCGAGTCGTTGCTCTGCTTCAGGTTCCCCCAGAGCGGCCCGTGTCGCGCCGCCCCGATCGAGTCGTACATTCGCAGCAGGAGCCGGTTGTGCGACGCGACGACGATCGCGCGGTGGAACTCGGCGTCCCACCGTTCCCAGTCCTCGACGGTATCGGCCGACTCCCCGCCGCGAAGGCAGCGATCGAGCTCGGCGAAGTCGCGCCCCGTCGCATGGACGACGACGAGCGGAACGACCTGCGGCTCGAACAGCTCGCGGGCCGTCATCACGTCCGCCGGCCCGATGTCGTCGGCCGCATTCGCAGCCGCGCGCAGGAAGGTGCCGCGGCCGACCTCGCGCGAGACCCGGCCCTCCGCCTCCAGGTAGGAGAGGGCGAGACGCACCGCCGTCCTCGTCACCCCGAGCTCGCGGGCGAGATGCCGCTCCGTCGGGAGCCGCGTGCCGGGCGGCGAGGCCCCGTCGACGTACCGGGCGAGGATCATCGCCGCGAGCTCGCGGCCGCGCGGCGACCCGTCTCTCACACCCATCTCAACCAATTCGAACCAATCCTCCTGGAGGCGATTGTACGACGCACTCGGCGCGCTGTCGAGCCGGGAAAAACCAGTGCTTGACACATCGCGATCCGACACAGTATGGTCGCCCATTCCGGACAATTGGCGCCCCAACCGGCGAGGCCGTTGAGGCCCGCCACGAGAATTCGACAGTCAGGAGGTTCCGATGCACGTGCGCAAGATCCGGGTCGCGTTGGTTGCATGCGGCGTGGCCGCCTGCGCAATGGCCGTCGTCGCGGCGGCACAGGGCGGTCGCGCGGCGGGCGGGAAGGTGACCGTGGCCGGCGTGATCGCGCTCACGGGCTCGAGCGACTTCGAGGGGCAGAACCAGGTCGGCGGGCTCTATCCGGCGATCTACGCGATCAATCAGGCCGGCGGGGTGAACGGCGACCAGGTCGTCTTCAAGGGCGTCGATACGCGCGGTGACCCGGCGGACGCGCTGCCGGCCGTGCAGCAGATGCTCGCGACCACGTCCAACCTCGTCGCCGTCGCCGGTCCCGACACCTCGTCGGCACCGACGATCGTGCCCGTGCTGAACCAGGCCAAGATCCCGATGATGGCCGTCGCGGGCGAATCCGTGTACGACCGCAACACCGCGCCGTACTTCTGGCGCCTCTTCCCGCCCGACGCCGCCAACGGGACCGCGATGGTCCTGTGGGCCAAGCGCAAGGGCTACAAGCGGGTCGCCGCCGTCTTCGGGACGGACAGCGGGTCGCAGGGCGACAAGCCGGGCGTGATCGCGAGCCTGAAGGCGCTCCACATCCAGCTCGTCGCGAACGTCGACCTGACGCCGACGCAGCCCACGTACCTGTCGTCCGCACGGAAGGTGCTCGCGGCGCATCCGGACGTGATCATGACGGAGTCGGACGCGACGACCGCCGGGACGTTCTTCGGCGAGCTCAAGTCGCTCGGCGGCCTCGTGCCGATCATCGGGACGGAGGCGACCTTCACGTCGCCGTGGCTGACGGCCGTGAAGGGAGCCCTGGGGAGCGACTTCCTCACGGACTACACCGGCCTGATCACGGCGCCGTCGAAGCCGACGGCCGCGGTGACCGAGTACCGGCATGCGGTCACGGCCGTCAAGGGGCAGGAGCCCAAGCCGTGGCAGTCCTATCTCTCCAACCCGTTCTCGATCACCTACTACGACGGCATGATCGCCGTCGCTCTCGCGATGGTCGCAACGCACAGCAACGACCCGAAGGTGTTCAACACGGCGATCCCGTCGGTCACGAATCCCGGCAAGGGCAAGAAGATCGTCTACACCTTCGCCGCGGGGAAAGCCGCGCTCGCGGCGGGCAAGCACATCGAGTACGTCGGGGCGACCGGGCTGATCAACTTCGACAAGTGGCACAACTCGTTCGGCAACCAGGAGGCCGTGAAGAGCACGAGCTCTCTGAAGCCGGTCTCGCTCGGCGTCGTCACGGCACAGCAGATCCAGGCCGTGCCGGTCAAGGGCGCATAACGAACGCATGGGGAGCACGCTCGTATCGGCGATCGGCTTCGGCGTCGTCCTGGCGTCGATCATCGCCGTCGCCGCCATGGGGTTCACGATTCAGTTCGGGCTCACGAACGTCCTGAATCTGAGCTTCGGAGCGGTGATGACGGTCGCAGCGTTCTCCGCCTACCTCGCCAACGAGCATGGCGTCGGCGGCTGGTCCGGCCTCGCGGTCGGGGGCCTCGCCGGCGCCGTGCTCACGCTCGTCCTCGGGCGCGGGATCTTCAAGCCGTACGCGCGAAGAGGCGCGCACCTGTTCGAGATGATGATGGTGACGCTCGGCCTGTCGCTCGTCATCAACTACGCGATCCAGGCGATCTCGCACAACAACATCTACCAGTTCGCCGTCCTCCCGAGCAGGCCGTTCCAGCTCGGGTCGATCCTCATCACCCATACGCAGCTCGTGATCGTGTTCATCTCCGCCGCGGTGCTCGTCGCGCTCGAGTCGCTCCTCCGGCTGACGAAGATCGGTCGCGCGCTGCGCGCGATGGCAGCCGACCCCGAGCTGGCGCGCGCCTGCGGCATCCGCACGGGCAGGATCGTCGTGCTGACCTGGCTCCTCAGCGGCTTCCTCTGCGGGATGGCGGGCGTCGTCTACATCATCAACACCCAGAGCGTCGGCTACACCACCGGGCAGTTGTTCCTGCCGCTCGTCGTCGCCGCCGCCATCCTCGGCGGCGCCGGATCGCCGCTCGGAGCCGTCCTCGCCTCGCTCATCATGGGGATCGTCACCGAGGTCGTCGCCGCGTTCGGGTCGGACGCCTACAGCACGGTCGCCGGCTTCGGCATCCTCGTCCTCGTCCTGCTCAGCCGCCCGGGCAGCGTGCGCGGCGGGCAGAGCGGCCACACCCAGCTGACACTCTGACGATGACGGCCTGGTCGTATTACATCGCGACGCTGACGGTCTACTTCGGCGTCAACGTCCTCTCCGGGCTCTCGCTCAACCTCCAGTTCGGATACGCCGGTGTCGTCAACTTCGGTTACATCATCTTCCAGTCGGTCGGCGCCTACATCGCCGCCGTGGTCGTCCTCGGCCCGAGCTCGGGGACGTTCCAGCAATACGTCTTCGGAGCGCACCTGCCGTTCGGTGTCGCCCTCCTCCTCGCCACGGCGGCCGGCGCAGTCCTGTCGCTGCTGATCGGCCTCTTCAGCCTGCGCAACATCCGGCGCGACTACCAGGCGGCGATCCTCCTGATCATCTCGCTGATCGCGACGCAGGTCGTGCAGGGCTACGTGCCGCTCTTCAACGGCTCGAACGGGGTGACCGGCATTCCGAGGCCGCTCTTCTCGACGCTCCCCGTATCGCTGCAGGGCTACCAGTGGGCCTACGCCGGCTGGGTGCTCGCGCTCGCCGCGATCGTGTACGTCCTCGTCCGCTGGCTGTCGCGGTCGCCCTGGGGGCGAGCGCTCCGCGCGATGCGCGACCAGGAGGACGCCGCCGCCGCTCTCGGGCTCAACGTGACCGCCCTGCGCCTGCAGGTCTTCGTCATCGGAGGCGCGATCGCCGGGCTGAGCGGCGGGCTGCTCGTCGAGTACATCGGCGCGTGGTCGCCCGATGCGTGGGGCTACGCCGAGACGTTCGTCATCTTCACCGCGATCTTCGTCGGCGGCCTCGGCAACTACGCGGGCGTCGTGCTCGGCGTCCTGCTCGTGCCGATCCTCTTCCTCGAGCTGCCCCGCTTCCTGCCGCAGGTCGGCTACCCCGGCCTGATGGACTCGATCGAATGGATCGCGATCGGCGCGATCTGGATGCTCTGCCTCTACGTCCGTCCTCAGGGGCTCTTCCCGGAGAGACGGAATCGCGCGCGCCGTCCCGCCGCCGGACCGCTCGCCGAGCCGCGCCCCGAACAGGTCGGGGCCGTATGAGCCTGCTCGCCGCCACGGACGTCAGCGTCGCCTACGGCGGCGTCCGCGCGGTGAGCGATGTCTCGCTCGACCTGGCGGCAGGCGAATCGCTCGGCCTGATCGGCCCGAACGGCGCGGGCAAGTCGTCGTTTCTCGCCGCGCTCGGCGGCCAGGTCGCGCTCGCCGGCGGATCGATCGTGTTCGACGGCCACGAGATCGGCCGCATGCCGCCGTACAGGCGGGCACGACGCGGGATCACGCGTACCTTCCAGATGACGAGCGAGTTCCCGCGGATGACCGTCTTCGAGAACCTCGTGACCGCCGGGCACGGCGCCTACGGCGCATCGCTTCGGACCGTCGTCCTGCGGCGTCGCGAGACGCGCCGCGCCGAGGAGACGGTCACCGCGCGCGCCTGGTCGGTGCTCGACCGCTTCGAGATGTCGCACGTCGCCGACCTCTACGGCGCAGAGCTGAGCGGCGGGCAGCGCCGGCTCGTCGAGATCATGCGCTGCCTGATGCGCGAGCCCAAGGTGCTTCTCCTCGACGAGCCGATGGTCGGCGTGGCTCCGCACCTCGTCGAGAAGCTGATCGCCGACCTGCGCTCGATCCGCGAAGAGGGCATCGCGCTCGTCATCGTCGAGCACGCGCTCGAAGTCGTGCAGGAGCTGTGCGAGCGCGTCGTCGTGATGGCGCTCGGCCGGCCGATCGCCTCCGGATCGTTCGAGCAGGTCGTGAGCGACCCCGACGTGCAGGCGGCGTATGTCGGTTGACGCGGAGGCGGCGCGGCCCCCCTTCCTCGACGTGGTCGCGACGAGCGTCGGCTACGGCAAGGTGCCGGTGATCAAGGAGGCATCCCTGCACGTCGAGCTCGGCGAGATCGTGCTCGTGATGGGGCCGAACGGGGCCGGCAAGAGCACTCTCGTCAAGGCGGTCACGGGGCAGCTCCCCCTGCTCGCCGGGCAGGTCCGCCTCGACGGCGTCGACGTCAGCCGCTGGAGCGAGGAGAACCGCGTCGCCGCCGGGATCGGCTACGTCCCGCAGATCCGCGACGTCTTCGGGCCGCTGAGCGTGCTCGAGAACCTCCAGATGGGCGGCTTCCGCGTCCCCGCGCGCGACCTCGGCCGCCGCCTCGAGGAGGTGCTCGAGCTCTTCCCGGCGCTCGTCCCGCTGAAGCGGCGGACCGCGAAGACGCTGAGCGGCGGCGAGCGCAAGATGGTCGCGATCGGGCGAGCGCTCATGGCCGACCCGAGGCTGCTCATCCTCGACGAGCCGACCTCGAACCTCGCGCCGCAGATCGCCGCGGCCGTCCTCGAGGAGATCGTCGCCCGGCTCGCGCAGGCGGGCCGAGCGGTCCTTCTCATCGAACAGCGCGTCGCGCTGGCGCTGCAGGTGGCCTCGCGCGGGTATGTCCTCACCGACGGCCGCGTGCGCCTGCACGGGACGGCCGCGGAGCTGCGCACGAAGCACGACCTCGGCGCCCTCTTCCTCGGCCGGGGCGGAGCCGAGATCGCCCACACGACGGCGCCGAGCGAGCGGCCGGCGGAGAGGAGCGCCTGACGATGCACGCAGCCCGGTTCACCGACGGCGCGACGACGCTCCTCGCGATCCGCGAAAGCGACGGCTGGCTTCCGGCCGACCCACAGCCGGACTCGATCCTCGATCTGCTCTCGACCGACGGCGGGGCACGCTCCGCAAACGATCCGATCGGCGGCGGATATCGGCCTACCGTGCCGTTCCGGCCGCCGCGGAACATCATGTGCCTCGGCAAGAACTTCCGCGAGCACGCGCTCGAGTTCGCGGCGTACAGCGCCGACTCGGAGTCCGTTCCGACGCACCCGATCGTCTTCACGAAGGCGCCAGAGGCGCTGTGCGGCGCGGAGGACACGATCGAGGTCCGGCGCGACGGCGCCGGGGCGCTCGACTACGAGGCGGAGCTCGCCGTCGTCATCGGACGTGCGGGCTCGACCATCCCTCGCGAGCGCGCGCTCGACCACGTCGCCGCCTACACGATCGTCAACGATGTCACGGCGCGCGACATCCAGGAGCGGCACCGTCAGTGGTTTCTCGGCAAGTCGCTGCCGCGCGCGACGCCGATCGGGCCCTCCCTCGTGACACCGGAAGAGCTGGGCGCCCTCGACGAGCTGCGCATCACGAGTCACGTCAACGGCGAGCTCCGCCAATCGGCGGTCCTCGGCGACATGATCTTCGGCGTTGCGGAGACGATCGCCCGCGTGTCCGCACTCGTTCCGCTCTGCCGCGGCGACATCATCTCGATGGGGACTCCGAGCGGTGTCGGGATCGGCTTCTCGCCACCCCGGTTCCTCGAGGACGGCGACACCGTCGTCTGTGCGATCGAGGGGATCGGCGAGCTTCGCAACGTCGTGCGGATCATCGACCCGGAGGAAGAGCCATGAACGTGGAGTCTCTTTCGATCGAGCAGGACGGCCCTGTCGTCTCCGTCCACATCGACGCCGGCGAGGGGAACCTCTTCACGCCGGAGATGACGCGGCACCTCGCAGAGCTCCTGCGGACGCCGCCGGAGGGCGCGCACGTCGTGCGGATCGCCGCCGCCGGCCCGGACTTCTGCCTTGGCCGCGCGCCGTTCCGCCGCGGTGGAGGGCCGCTGCGCGACGACGTGGACGCGCTGATCGAGATCGTCGAGGCGCTGCAGCGGAGCCCGCTCGTCACCGTCGCCGAGGTGCAGGGCGACGCGGCCGGCTTCGGTGTCGGCCTCGTCGCGCTGAGCGACGTGGCAGTCGCGGCGACGGACGCGCACCTCTCCTTCCCCGAGGTCGACGCCGGGTTCGCGCCGGCTCTCGTCCTCTCGTGGCTCGGCTCGCTCGTCGGCGCTCGCAAGGCGTTCTGGCTCGCAGCCACCGGGATCCGCGTCCCGGCACGCGAAGCTCTCGCGCTCGGCCTTCTCACCGACGTCGTCGACGACCCCGCGCAGCTCCCGGGCACCGTCTCGTCGATCGTCGAGCTCCTCTGCTCGAAGCCCGCCGCGGTGCATGCGCAGATCAAGGAGCTGGTGCGGCTCTATGCAGCGGTCCCCGCCGAGACGCGCGGACCGATCGCCGCCGACCGTCTCGCCTTCGGCGCGCTCAGACGCTCGCTCGCCGAGGAAGCGAGCTGAGCCCGCTCGAAGCGGCGGCGATCGTCGCGGCCGGCGTCGCGGCGGGAGTCGCGAACGCCATCGTCGGCAGCGGCACGCTCATCACCTTTCCGACGCTGCTCGCATTCGGCTACCCGCCGGTCCTCGCGAACGTCTCGAACACGACCGGGCTCGCCTTCGGCAACGCCGCCAGCATCGCCACCTGGCGACGCGAGCTCGAGGGCCAGGGCAGCCGCTCGCTGCGCCTCGGTCTCGCCTCGGTGGCCGGCGGAATCGCGGGAGCGGTTCTGCTCTTCGAGCTGCCTGCGTCCGCCTTCCGGTCGATCGTGCCGGTCTGCATCGCGCTCGGAGTGATCCTCGTCGTCGTTCAGCCGCTCGCCGCTCGGTGGCTCGCGCGCCGGTCGGGCGAAGGGCGGCGGGAAGGCCACGGCCTGGCGGCGACGTGCGGGCTCTTTCTCACAGGCGTGTACGGCGGCTACTTCGGCGCGGGCCAGGGGCTGCTGATCATCGCCGTCCTCGGCTTCGCCGTGGCCGACACGCTCCACCGCTTGACCGCCCTGCGCACCGTCCTCGCCGGTGCGACGAATGCCGTCGCCGCCGTCGCGTTCGTGCTCGCCACCCGGATCGCCTGGCCGGTCGTCGCGCTCCTCGCCGCCGGCGCGATCGTCGGCGGATGGGCCGGCGTCCACCTCGGCCGGCGCATTCCGGCCGCCGCCTATCGCGCGATCATCGCGGCGATCGGCGTCGTGGCGCTCCTGCGGCTGACCATCTGAGCCGGCGGCGCCGCCATGAGCATGGCGGCGCGCCGAAGCGGCGACTGGCCGGCAAAGCTCGAGCGCGCAATGCTTTCTCCGTGGCCGCTCTTCCCACGGGGACAGTGACGTTCGTCTTCACCGACGTCGAACGCTCGACGAGGTTGCTGCGCGAGCTCGGCCCCGACGCATACGCCGCCACGCTCGGCGAGCATCGCAAGATCGTTCGCGCCGCATTCGCGAAGGGCGTCGAAGTGGATACCCAGGGCGACGCGTTCTTCTTCGCGTTCCCCCGCGCCGTCGATGCGCTCACGGCGTGCGAGACCGTTCTCTCCGTCCTCGACGGAGGGCCCATCCGCCTGCGCATCGGCGTTCACACGGGAGAGCCGTTGCTCACCGAGGAGGGATACGTCGGCATCGACGTCCACCGCGCGGCGCGAATCGCCGCGGTCGGCCACGGCGCGCAGGTGCTCGTGTCC
>JAGWRZ010000211.1 GCA_028876365.1 Acidobacteriota bacterium
AGCGGCGACCGCTTCCGCGGCGAACCAGTCGACCGTCGCCATCTACTCGGCCTTGACCGCTGCGCGGAGCCTCGCCGACGCGGCACGCGGGTTCGCCGCCACCTCGGCCTCGCTCGGGCGGACCGGACGGCGTTGAATCGCGCGCAGCTCCGGCTCGTGCCCGCAGACGCACACGGGGAAGTCGGGCGGGCAGGTGCAGCCGCGCTCGCGCTCGCGGAGGAACTGCTTGACGATCCGGTCCTCGAGCGAGTGGAACGAGATGACGGCCAGGCGCCCTCCCGGCCGCAGCATCTCGAGCGCCGCCGGCAGGGCGACCTCGAGCGACCGAAGCTCGTCGTTGACGGCGATGCGCAGCGCCTGGAACACGCGCTTGGCGGGATGCCCTTCGCCGAAGCGGGCAGGCGCCGGGATCGCGGACTTGATCGTGTCGACGAGCTCGCCGGTGCGCTCGAACGGCTGGTCGCGCCGCCGGCGTGCGATCGCCTTCGCGATCTGCCGCGCGTAGCGCTCTTCGCCGTAGCGGCGGAAGATGGTCACGAGCTCCTTCTCCGGCCACTCGTTCACGATCGCGCGCGCGTCGACGTCCTGGGAGGAATCCATGCGCATGTCGAGCGGCGCGTCGGTCGCGTACGAGAACCCGCGCTCCGGGCGGTCGAGCTGCATCGAGGAGACGCCGAGGTCGAGGAGGATCGCATCCGCCTGCACGCCGTTCTCGGCCAGCTGCGGCAGGACGACCCCGAAGTCGCCGCGGAGGAGCCGCGCCTGCAGGCCGCTGCCGCGTTCGAGCCGCTCGAAGTAGGTGCGAACGGTCGGGTCGCGGTCGATCGCGATCAGCTTTCCGCGGCCGCGCAGGTCGGCGGCGAGGACCGCCGCGTGGCCGCCTGCGCCGAAGGTCGCATCGACGACCGTGTCGCCGGGGCGCACCGCGAGGGACTCGCGCACCTCGTCGGCGAGGACCGGGACGTGATCAGTCGCGCTGGGCTGCAAGACGTTCGGCAACATCGCGCGTCCTCCCTTCGGACTCGGCGAGCTCGCGCTGCCAGGTGGCGCGATCCCAGATCTCGAGGTGGTCGTTGACGCCGGCGACGACGACGTCGCGGTCGAGACCGGCGTACTCCTTCAGGCGTGCAGAGATGACGAGGCGCCCCTGCTTGTCGAGCTCGCCCTCCACGGCGTTCGCGTAGACGGCACGGTGGAGCTGGCGCGCCTCGCCGCGCAGCGTGTCGAGGTCGGCGATGCGCGCCTGGCTCCGCGTCCACTCGTCGCGCGGGTAGGCGACGAGGCACGAGTCCAGGCCGCGCGTCACGACGACGCCGCCCGCGAACGCACGGCGAAACTTCGCCGGGAGAGTGAGGCGGTTCTTGTCGTCGATCGTGTGGTCGTGGGTGCCGAGCAGCATTCCGGGGCCGGATCCTTCTCTACCACTTTGCCCCACTCTAAACCACTAACCCCCACTTGTCCACCCTCCCGCCCCACCTTGCCGACAGCCGCCGCCGGGGGGTACATTCGGCCTGCGGCAACGAGGTCTGCGGCTTCGAGAAGGAGAGGAGCCGATGTCGACAGAGACCAGGAACCGCGTGATCGAGGGGCCGCTCAACGTCGTCCTCCGACCGGGATCGGAGGCCGAAGCCGCCTACCGGAGCGCCGTCCTCGCCCCCGGGTTCGGCCCGGAGCCGGGCCTCGACCTGCGCTACTTCGGCGGGAAGACGCTCGCCCACCTCCGCTACAGCCTCGTCTACGCCGGCGCGTGGGCTGCGAACGAGCGGATGCTGCTCGACCGCGCGCTCTCGGCGGCGATGCGAGACCGCGGGCTGAACAACGTGCTCGCGCAGTACTTCCCGAACAGCGAGGTGACGACGACCTTCGCCGGCTCGCTCGAGCACCCGGCGCCGCTGCCCCCACGCGTCTACCGCGACACGGTCGAGTCGCTCGTCGTCGAGCTGGACGTCGGGCCGTCCGTCACCTGCCTGCTCCTACCGCCGGGCGCCGTCCTCGTCGACGGCGACGCGAGCGGCGGCGACGGGGTCGACTCGAAGCACGGCCTCGGCGGCTACCACGGCTCGGTCACGATCGCGGGCAGCGAGCGCTACTACGCGGTCGCCGTGTATTCCGAGGGCGACAACGGCATCGTCGCCTTCGATGCGCCATGGAAGAACGTCTGCGCGACGCTGTACCACGAGCTCCAGGAGACACGCACCGATCCCGACGTGGAGGACGCGATCCGGAAAGGCTCCGCACCGGGCGCCGACAGGCTGCTCGGCTGGTACTCCCCGCGCGGTGGAGAGATCGGCGACATCCCGATCGCGGAGGCAGCGGGCGACCTGGGCAGCGTGATGAAGGAGGTCCCGCTCGCGGATGGGAGCGGCACGGTGCCGGTCCAGCTGATGTGGTCGAACGCGGTCGGCGGCCCCGAGGGGCCGATCACGACGCCGCATCCTCCGCAGTGAGCTGACGGGCGTACGGCCCGCGGCTCGTGAGCACGGTCGCGCCGCAGCGCGCGGCGAGCACGGCGGCGGCGTCCACCGGCATCCCGGCGCCGAGGCCGTACGTGAACCCCGCGGCGAAGCAGTCCCCGCATCCGTACGCGTCCTCGACCGGGCCGGGGATCGGCGCGGCGCGAAACGGCCCCCCGGGGCGGATCCAACCGCCGAGAGCGCCGGCGGTCGTGACGACGAGCCGCGGCCGGGGGTCGAGCACGATCGCATCCGGCCGCTCCCCCGGGTCCTCGCCGCTGCCGATGAGCGCGTCGAGCTGCTCGCCCGCGCGGTGGAGCGTCTCGAGCTCGCGAGATGTCGCGACGAAGACCTTCGCCCGGCGCGCCGCGCGCACGGCGGCGACGTCGCCGCCCGTGAAGTAGACCGCGTCGCAGCGGCCGAGCTGCTCCCACGGCAGCGAGCCATCCTCGCCCGACGGCCGAAGCTTCGGGCCGAGCACGGTGATCGTCCGCTCGCCTGTCGCATCGACGTACGTGAGCGCGCGCCGCTGCGGCAGGCCCGCATCCATGGCGTGCACGGTCACGCCGAGCTCGGCGAGGCGCTCCTTCGCGCGCCGTCCGAGATCGTCGTCGCCGAGGGAGGTGAAGAAGTCGACCGAGCCGTTCAGGTTCGCGAGCTGAACCGCGGCGACGGCGCCGCCGCCGGCGGGCTCCTCCCACACCTCGGAGGCCGAGACGATCTCGCCCGGCTCGGGAACGCGCTCGACGCGTGCGAAGACGACCCACTCGACGTGACCGACGACTGCGACCCTCATGCCTCACATCTTCGCCCGGGAGTACGTTTCATGGGTCGATGGCCGTCGCCGTCCCGCCGTTCGAGGCCTTCTACGAGCACACGAAGACCGACGTCTTCCGCTTCCTCACCGCCCGGCTCGGCCGCGACGGCGCCGAGGATGCGTTCCAGGAGACGTTCCTCCGCGCCCTGAAGGCCTATCCGCGCCTCGAGCACGGGGAGCACCTGCGCGCATGGGCGCTGACGATCGCGAACCGCATCGTCCTCGACCTGCACCGGCGCCGCCGGCCTGCGGGCGAGATGCCGGAGCTCGTGACCGAGGACGGCCGGCCCTCCTACGAGGAGCTCGCGCCGCTGACCGGCGACCTGCCGCCGAAGGAGCGCGCCGCCGTCGTCCTTCGGTACGGCTACGACCTCGCCTACGACGAGATCGGCGCTGCGCTCGGCTCGACGCCGGCGGCGGCGCGCCAGGCCGCGTCCGCCGGCGTGCGGCGGCTCCGATCGGAGACCACGAAGGAGAAGCCGTGACCGAGATCCTCACGCCGGATGTCGACGAGCGCTTCCGCGCGGCCGCCGCCGCAGCGGGACTCCTCGACGTCGCCTACGACGTCTTCGACGACACGGCCGTCGGGCCGCTGCTCGTCGGCGTCACCGACCGCGGCGTCTGCCGGGTCTGCTTCGATCCCGATCCAGAGCTCGAGCTCGAGCGGCTCGCGCGCCTCTACGGGCCGCGCGTTCTGCGCTCGTCGAAGCCGGTCGAGCGGCTCCGCCGCGAGCTCGACCAGTACCTCGCGGGCCGGCGGCGCGACTTCGATCTCGACGTCGACCTGCGCGGCCGGGCCGGCTTCCCCCGGCGCGTCCTCGGCGAGCTCGCGCGGATCGGCTACGGCGAGACGACGACGTACGGCGCGCTCGCGGCGCGCGCGGGGAACCCGCGCGCTGCCCGCGCGGTCGGCACCGTGATGAACCGGAACCCGGTGCCGATCGTGCTCCCGTGCCACCGCGTCGTCGGCGCGAACGGCAGCCTGACCGGGTACGGCGGTGGGCTCCACCGCAAGGAGCTGCTCCTGCGCCTCGAAGGCGCGATCACCTAGAGCGCTACTTGTGGCCCCAGTGGAGGGCGATGACGGCCAGCACGCCCGCGATCGCGAAGGCGAGGCCGGCAAGCCACTGGCTCCCCCGCCTGCCCATCGGCGCCATCGAGCCGAGAACCATCACGGCGCCCGCGATCGCGACAAGTGCCCCCGCCACTTCCTCCAGCCGAAGCGCGTTGTGCGTCGTCAGGAAGAGAAGGTGCATGCCGGTATCGTCAACCCGCGGCCGGACGGAGCTTGTACCCCACGCTCCAGACGTTGACGATCCAGCCCGGAAGGCCCGCGGCCGCCAGCTTGCAGCGGACGCGGGAGGCATGCGATTCGACCGTGCGGGTGGGGACGAACGTGCGATACCCCCAGACGTCGCGGAGAAGCTGCTCGCGCGTCAGGACCCGATCCGGGTCCTGGGCCATGCGCAGGAGCAGCGCGTACTCCTTCGACGCCAGCCTCACCTCGCGCCCGCGGACGAGCACGCGGCGGGCGGCGCGGTCGAGGACGAGCTCGCCGAGGTCGAGCAGCTCGCCCCGTGGCGACCGGCGGCGAAGCACCGCTCGGATGCGGGCGACGAGCTCCTCGTAGGCGAAGGGCCGCGTGAGGTAGTCGTCGCAGTGCTCGAGCGCGCGGACCCGCTCGGACGCGTTCGCACGGCCGAGGACGATCACCGCGCAGTTGCCGACGCGGCACCGATCGAGCGCTTCGGGATCGCCGAGGACGAGCACGTCCGGCTCCGCCGCCCGCGGCAGGTCGTCCGGATGCTCGAAGGCGAGGACGTCGAAGCCGTCGCTCGCGAGCTGCTGGGCGAGGAAGCCGCGAACGGACGCTTCCGGCTCGGCGAGCATCAACGCGGTCATGGCGGCGACCGTAGCCATGCATCCGTGCGGGCGCCAGATGTCCTTCCGCGCGAATGTGTAACTTCTCGTCTACAGGCGGCCGCTGCGGACGACGCCCCACAGGAGCCACACGCCGAGCACCGCCGACAGCGCGAACCCGACGATCGAGATGACGTTCACGCCGAGGAGGTGCGGGCCGGCCTTGGCGAAGATGCCGATGAGGCTCGAGCCGATGAGGCCGCCGGTGACGACGAGCGCGATCACGAGCCTGTTGAACACGCGCTGCACATCGGCGAGGAAGTCGTCGAGCCCCTTGTGCACGAAGCCGACCTCGATCTGGCCCTCGCGGAGCTCCTCGAGGATCTCGTGGATCTGCTGCGGGAACTCGCGGACGATGTGCGCGTACTGGAACGCGTCGCGGCGGGCGCGCTTCGCGATCCGCTGCGGCGTGAAGCGCTCGAGCATCAGGTCGCGCGCGAACGGACGCGCGACCTCGAACACGTTGAAGTCGGGATAGAGCTCGGCGCCGACCGATCCGAGCGTCGCGATCGAGCGGTCGAGCAGGAGATAGCGCGTCGGCAGCCGCAGGTTCATCGTGTAGATGAGCTGGAACGCCTCGCGGATGACCTGGACCGGGTCGATCTCGGCGAGGCTCGCGCCGTAGTAGCGGTAGTAGACCTCGCGCAGCTCGGCGAGGAGCTCGTCCTCGCGGTCTCTCGGATAGCGCACGCCGAGATCGGCGAGCCGCCTGGGCAGCATCTCGATGTTCTCGTTCGCGGCATCGATGAAGAGCCGCGTCAGCTTCGTCATGTCGTCGTCGCTCAGCGTGCCGGCGGAGCCGAAGTCGACGAGCCCGATCGTCCCCGCCTCCTCCATCACGAGGATGTTCGCCGGATGGGGATCGCCGTGGAAGAAGCCGTGGCGGAAGATCATCGTCATCCACGTCTCCGCCGCGAGGTAGGCGAGATCGCGCCTCTCCTCGACCGACAGGCCGAGTGTGTCCACGTCGGCGAGCTGCGTTCCGTCGAGCCACTCCATCGTCAGCACGCGCGCGCGCGTGTACGTCCAGTGGATGCGTGGGACGCGCACGTGCGGGTCGCCGGCGAAGTTGCGATGGAACGTCTGCCCGTTCCGGCCCTCGAGCCGGTAGTCCAGCTCCTGCCGGATCTGCCGCGCGAACTCGTCGACGAGCGCGCTCGCATCGATGAAGGAGAGCGCCTGCACGCGCTCCTTCACGAGCCTCGCCGCCTGATAGAGGAGGACGAGGTCGGCCTCGATCTGCCGCGCGGCGTCGGGTCTCTGCACCTTGACGGCGACGCTCCGCCCGTTCGGCAGCGTCGCGCGGTGCACCTGGCCGATCGACGCGGCCGCCACGGGCAGCGGGTCGAAGTCGAGGAACAGGCGCTCGAGGGAGTTTCCGAGCTCCTCCTCGATCACCCGCTCGGCCTGCTCGAACGGGAACGGGCGCACGTCGTCCTGCAGCGGCCGCAGCTCGGCGATGAGGTCGGGCGGCACGATGTCCGGCCGCGTCGACAGGAGCTGGCCGAACTTGACGAACGTCGGGCCCAGCTCCTCCAGCACCTCGCGCAGATGCTGGCCGCGCGCGGACGGCGTCATCGCCTCGACGTCCGCGACGCGCCGGCCGGGAAGGAGATCGGTGAGCTTGTGCGCCTCGAAGAAGTAGCCGAACCCGTGGCGCACCATCACCTGTGCGATCTCCGACAGGCGGCTGAGCGTGCGCGGAGGAGCCGGCTGCGCCATGCGACTCAGTGTGACACGGGCTGGCGTTGCCGCCGCGTCCACGGGCCGGGCGGGACGAGCAGCTGCTCGACGTGCAGGTACGCGAGGCCGACGCGCGGCAGGTCGGTCAGCCGCTCGACGCACAGGTAGCGCGGCCGCCACTCGGGGAAGAACTTCCGGTTGAACGCGTACAGGCGCTCGAGCTGGAACACGCTGTCCGCGGCGAGCAGCGCGCGCCGGGCGAATCGCCGCGGCAGCGTGACGGCGCGCTCCTCGGAGATGAGCTCCGTGAACGCGCAGAAGTTCAGCGAGAGCTCCTTCGCGTGCTGGCCCTTCGCCCACGCGAGCGTCTCGGCGATGAGGAACTCGGTGAGGCCGTTCGGAGAGTCCGGCCGGCGCCGCATGGTCGACAGCGACCAGCCGCCGCCCGCCGGCGTCGGGGCGAGATGGAGGAACCCGCCGACGACGCCGTCCTCGTTCTCGGCGACCGCGAAGACCGTGCCGGGCACGTACAGGTCGTCGATCGACATCGTGAATCCACGCTCCGGCTGATTGCCGCGCCAGAGCTCGGACACCTCGTCGAGCTTCGCGCGCAGCTCCGGCCCCGACTCGTCGGCCGGCACGACGCGAAGCGCGTAGCCCGCCTTCACGAGCCGCGTCACCGACTGGCGCACCTTGCGGATGGGACGGCCGTCGAGCGAGAACTCGTCCGGCCGCAGAACGGCCTCCTCGCCGAGCAGGATCGGGCGCAACCCGATCCGGCGGTAGCGCTCGAGCTGCGCGTCGGACGCGCCGAGCACCGCGAGGCGCCACCCGTGCGCGCGCACCATGCGCTTGAACTCGGCGAGCAGGGCGTTGAACTCGGCCTCGTCGCCGACCGGGTCTCCGCTGACGAGCGCGGCCCCGGCGACGACGCGATACGCGAGGAACGCCTTCCGCGTCGGGGAGAAGAAATAGCTTTTGTCGCGCCGCAGCGCGAAGAACGACAGGCTGTCGCTCCCGTAGGCGTCGACGAGCGCGCGCGCGACCCGGCGCTCCCCCACCGTCTGCGCCACCTTGTGGGTGAACGGACGGAGCCACAGCCAGAGGGCGGCGCCGCCGAAGACGAACCCGAGCGCCGTGAAGAGATCGGAGGCGCGGTCCGGAAGCTCGCCGCCGCGCAGCTCCCAGCCGAGGACGACGGCGACGACGGCCGCGACGACGGTCGCGAGCACCACGAGCGGCCGGGTCGAGGCGGGGTCGCCTGGGACGTCGAAGCGCGCGCGGTACCGCACGAGCGCGACGAGCAGCAGCAGCGAGATCGTCGCCTCCTCCACGTCGAGGCCCTTCGCGAGATGCGCGATCGCCGAGGCGAGGACGACGACGACCGCCAGCTGCCACGCGCGCCGCCGCCTGCGCGCGAGCGATCGCGCGAGCCAGACGAGCACGATGCCGAAGGCGACGGCGCCGATGCGCGCCACCTCCGGGAAGCCCGGCGGAAGGACTCCTCGGACGAGCCGGAAGCGGTCGGCCATCTCCGGCGTGAGCGCGGAGACGATGCCGATCATCCCCACGCCTGCCGCCGCCAACCCGAGGAGGACCTCGGGACTCAGGCGCCGCGGTCTCACCCGCGCAGGGTACAACGTGGTCATGCCGTCCGGATCGCCGATCCCCCGTTGGGTGCCCGGGCTCATGGGGCTCGTCGCGATCTTTCTCGTCCCCTGGACGCTGTACCTCACGTTCACGCTGCCGTCGCGTCACTTGACCGAGCACTACGACCTGGCCTGGGTCGGCTTCGACATCGGCCTCGCGTCCGCCTTCGCCGGGACGGCTTGGGCCGCGTACCGCGGCCTGCCCTGGCTCCTGCCGCTCGCGGCGGTGACCGGGACGATGCTCCTCTGCGACGCATGGTTCGACATCGTCACCTCGCAGGGGAGCAGCGAAGTGACCGAGGCGACGCTCGAGGCGCTGTTCGGCGAGCTGCCCCTCGCGGCGCTGTGCGCCTACATCGTCGTCGACGTCGAGCGATTCCTGGCGACGGTCGACCGGTTCCGCCGGCCGCCTACGACGGCGGCGCGTCGTGCCGCGCTTCGAGCAATGTCAGACGATGCTCGAGCTGCGCGACGCGAAGCTCGAGCTCGTCCAGATCGTCGCGGCTGACGAGGTTCAGATCCTCGACGAGGGTGCGCAGAAGGGACGTCGTCTGCTCGCCCGCACGGGACCGCGAGCCGCGCACGCGCGCGGGCAGCTCGCCCAGGAGGTCCTCGAGCGCATCGAGGATCCGGGGGCTACCGGGCACGGCCGTGCGGCCTCGAGCGGCGCCGCTGGCGCCGCTTCTCGCGCCGCGCCTGGGCCGCCGGCTCCGACGGCGTCGCGGTGACGACGTCGACGAGCTCCGGCGTCGGCTCCTTCGCGAGCGCCTTCTCCGACTGCTTCAACGCGAGCTCGGCCCTGCCGTCGCCGCTGCCGTCGGCCCCCGCAAGCTGCTTGCGGCGCGCGTACTCGGGCTCGCGCTCCTTCCACATCGTCAGCAGCGGCGCGGCGATGAAGATCGACGAGTACGCACCGGAGGTGACGCCGATGAGGAGCGCGAACGCAAAGTCCTTCAGCGTCGCTCCGCCGAAGGCCTCGAGCGCCGCGATCGGGAGCAGCGTGATGAACGTCGTCGCCAGCGAGCGGCGGATCGTCTCCCAGAGCGAGACGTTCGCGATGGTCGCGAACGGCTGCCGCCGCATGAGCGGCACGTTCTCGCGGATGCGATCGAAGATGATGATCGTGTCGTAGATGGAGTAGCCGAGCACCGTCAGGACCGCGGCGACCGTGTCGACCGTCACCTCCTTGAACACGAGCGAGTAGATCCCGACCGTGATGAGGATGTCGTGGATCATCGCGAGGATCACCGGGATCGCGAACTTGATGTCGAACCGCAGCGCGATGTAGATGATGATCAGCGCGAGCGAGACGATGATCCCGTAGATCGCGTCGCTCGCGATCTGGTGGCCGAAGCTCGCCGAGACGTCTTTCGACCCGGTCGAGTACGCGCCGAGCTGCCGCTGGAAGTCGCTCGTCAGCGTCGACAGCTTCGCGCCGCTCAGCGACTTCGTTCGCACCTGCCATCCGGTGAAGCGGTCACCGCCGATCGCAGAGCCGGTCCCCTGCACGACGGCGTCGGGCTGCCCGGCGGCGGCGGCGAGCTTCTGCACGTCGGCCTGCGTGTGCGCGACGTGCGTCTTGAACGTGAGCTGCGTGCCGCCCTTGAAGTCGATGCCGAGATTGAGGCCGCGGACGCCCAGCGACACGGCGCCGGCGACGATGATCGCCGCGGAGATCGCGAACCACAGGTAGCGGCGCCGCATGAAGTCGATCTGCAGCCAGCGCGCCGTCTGCTGCCCGTGCGCGCCCATGAAGCGCGGGTTGTCGAACCAGCGGAAGCCGGAGAGGAGCCCGAGCATCGCGCGCGTCGCTGCAACGGCGGTCAGCAGCGAGATGAGCGTGCCGATGAGCAGCATCAGGGCGAAGCCCTTCACGTCCGCGACCGCGATGAGGAACAGGACGAATGCCGTGATCGCGGTGACGACGTTCGCGTCCAGGATCGTGTGGAAGCCCTTGCCGTACCCGGCCGAGATGGCGGCGCGCACGGACTTCCCGGACCGCACCTCTTCCTTGATGCGTTCGAACACGACGACGTTCGCGTCGGCCGCGACGCCGATCGTGAGGATCAGGCCGGCGAAGCCCGGCAGCGTCAGCGTGACGTTGAAGAGGAGGATCGCCGCGTAGTACAGCGCGGCATAGATCGCGAGGCCGAAGACGGCGACGAGGCCGAGGAAGCGGTAGAGGACGAGCAGGAAGATCGCGACGATGACGAGGCCGACGAGGGCGGCGTGCCACGCCTGGGTCAGCGAGTCCTTGCCCAGGGTCGCCGACACGTCGGTGCGCTCGATCTGCTGGAAGTTGTACGGCAGCGCGCCGGTCTGGAGCACGAGTGCGAGGTTCTTCGCCGCCTGGAACGAGCCGCCCTGGCCCATGTCGATCTCCGCGTTGCCGCCGGAGATCCCGTCCGGGTTCTGCTTGAAGTCGATGAACGGCGTCGACTGCAGCTGGCCGTCGAGCACGATCGCGAAGTGCTGGACGTAGTTCTGGTAGGCGGTCCCGCCCGGGCTGCCGGCGATCTGCCACGCGATCTGGCCGCGGTGCGCCTCGGCGGCGGTGATCCTCTGGAACTGCTTCGCGCCGTGGCCCGTGAACTGCAGGGTGACGATCGGCAGCCCGGTGGTGGGGCTGAAGTCGGCGTTGACGCCGCTGCGGACGAGATCGGACCCCGTCATCTCCGGGATCGCCCCGGCTCCGGTCTTCCTGGTCGGGAAGTACTTGAGCAGGTAGTAGTACGTTCCCGCGTTGACCGAGGCGCCGAGGCAGCCGCTCGCTGCCGCGCAGCTGACGACCTCGGTGTTCGCAGGCACCTTCATCACCTGGCCGTTCGCCGGCATCTTGCCGCCGTACGGGCCGAGCAGCTCCTTCAGCGTCGACGCCGGCCCCTGCAGGAGCGAGTGCCTCGCCGTCGTCGTGACCTGCGGCTTGCCGCCCTTCTTCGCCGCCGGCGTCGTCGTCGTCACCGTCTTGTTGCGGAAGAGGTAGTACGCCTCCGGGGCGCCCTTCGCCGCCTGCGTCTGCACCTGGCTCAGCAGGTCGTACAGCGACGGAGTCGCGACCGGCTGGCCGTTCGTCGTCGTCGACGGGCCGGTGAGGTCGTTCTCGAAGTCGAAGAGCTGGAGCTGCGCCGTCTTGCCGATGAGCGCCGCCGCCTTCGCCGGGTCGTGCACGCCGGCGAGCTGGACGACGATCTGGTCGCTGCCCTGCTTGCGCACGTTCGGCGAGGACACGCCGAGCTTGTCGATGCGGCTCTGGACGATCGAGACCGCGGTGCTCATCCCGCTCGCGTCCACCTTGACGCCCTTCGGCGGGACAGCCTTGAGGACGACCTCGAGTCCGCCCTGGAGGTCGAGGCCGAGCGTCGGCTTCCGGTGGATCGGCGATCCCGGCACGGCCAGCAGGACCGCGCCGACGACGGCGGCGAGGATCCCGCCCATCAGAAGGAGGTACGTGCGACGCTCGCTCACCGCGCGAGGGGAAAGGTTAGCCGCCGTCTTCGGCGGCCGGTGGCTCCTCGCCGGACGCGTCGATCTCCGCATCCTGCGGCGGGACGATTCCGCCGATCGCGCGCCGTGCCACCTTGACGACCGTGTTCGGCGCGATCTCGACCATCAGGTCGTCGTCGTGCAGCTCCGTGACGCGGCCGTAGATGCCGGCGGCGGTGACGACCTCGTCGCCGATCTTGACCGCATCGAGCATCTGCCGGGCCTGCAGCTGCCGCTTCTTCTGCGGACGGACGAGGACGAAGTAGAGGAAGGCGAACGCGACGATGATGAGGAGAAAGCCGGGGCCGCTCATGTGGGTTCTTCCTTTTCGGTAGGCCGCGCGAGCCGAGCGAGCGCGTCCGCGCTCCATGATGCGAAGACGCCGCGTTCGATCGCCTCCCGCGCGGCGGCGACGAGATCGAGCAAGAAGCGGAGATTATGCAGGCTGAGGAGCCGGAGGCCGAGGATCTCCTCCTGATTGACGAGATGACGGATGTAGGCGCGCGAGAATCTCGTGCACGCGGGGCACGAGCAGTGCTCGTCGAGAGGACGCGGGTCGCGGGCGAAGCGCGCGTTCCGCATGTTCATCCGTCCGTCCCAGGTGAGCGCGCTGCCCGTGCGCGCCGTGCGCGTCGGGAGCACGCAGTCGAACATGTCGACGCCGCGCGCGATCACCTCGATCACGCCCTCCGGGTCGCCGATGCCCATGAAGTAGCGCGGCTTGGACTCGGGGAGCGCCGAAGCGGCTTCGGTCGTCGCCGCGAACATCGGCGCGCGATCCTCCCCCACCGACAGGCCGCCGATGGCATAGCCGTCGAAGTCGAGCGCGACGAGCTCTGCCGACGACCGCGCGCGCAACTCGCGGTCGAGACCGCCCTGCGTGATGCCGAACCGAAGTTGCCCCGGCCCGCGCGGCAGGTCGCGCTGCCGCTGCGCCCACAGCGTCGTCCGGCGCACGGCGAGCTCGAGCGCCGCGCGGTCGACACCGGCCGGCGCGCAGATGTCCAGGCACATGGCGATGTCGGAGCCGAGCTCCGCCTGGATGCGCGCGGCGAGCTCCGGTGTGAACCGCTCCGCCGCACCGTCGTAGACGCTCTTGAAGGTGACGCCGTCGTCGTCGGCCGCGAGCAGCGTGTCGCGGAGCGAGAACACCTGGAAGCCGCCGGAGTCGGTGAGGATGGGGCCGTCCCAGGCCATGAACGCGTGGAGGCCGCCGAGCCCGGCGACGACGTCCTCTCCCGGGCGGAAGTGCAGGTGGTAGGTGTTGCCGAGCAGGATGGGAGTCCCGATCGCGCGCAGCTCCTCGGGGTCGAGCGTCTTGACCGTCGCCTTCGTCCCGACCGGCATGAAGGCG
>JAGWRZ010000028.1 GCA_028876365.1 Acidobacteriota bacterium
CCGCGTGCCCCGCCTCGCCCGCCGCCGCGGAATGATCCGCGTCGGCGCGGCCGAGCGCTCGCCGCCGAGCGCGCGCTCGAGCTCGGCGGCGGACGGACGGTCGCGCGGGTTGCGTGCCAGGCAGCGGTCGATCGTCTCGCCGAGGGGCCCGTCCACGCGCGCCGTCCCGTCGGGATGCCCGGTGAGGAGCTCGACGAGCACGAGGCCGAGCGCGTACACATCGGCTGCGGCGGTCACGCGTTCGCCGCGCGCCTGCTCGGGCGCGAGGTAGGCGGCCGTTCCGAGAACCGTTCCCGCAGCGGTGAGCTTCGTTCCCTCGAGGCCGAGCGCGATGCCGAAGTCGCCGAGCTTGAGCACACCGTCGCGTCGAAGGAGGAGATTGTGCGGCTTCACGTCGCGGTGGACGAGCCCCGCGGCGTGCGCGGCCGCGAGCGCGCGCGCCGCCTGCACGCCGAGTCGCGCGACCTCGTCGGTACGGACGGGGCCGCGCGCGATCGGGCCGGCGAGCGTCTCGCCGTCGACATGCTCCATCGCGATGTACGGGCGTCCGTCGGCCTCGCCGACGTCGAACACCCGCACGATGTTCGGATGCGACAGCCGCGCGGCGAGGCGTCCCTCGCGCAGGAAGCGCGCACGCAGGTCTTCGTCCCGCGCAAGGTTCTCCGCGAGCCTCTTCAGGGCGACGTACCGGTCGAGCTCCCGGTCGCGCGCGAGATCGACGACGGCCATCGCGCCGTGGCCGAGGGGGCGCTCGATCTCGTACCGGCCGGCGACGACGACGCTCATCCGTCGTTCCCCTGGCCGTCGTTGCCGTTGCCGTGGCCGTGACCGTGATCCTTCGGGGGCTTGGGCCCCTTCGGCGGCCTCGCGCCGGCGGGCGCGGGCGGAGCCGGATTGCAGGTGATCCTGCCCGGAAGCGCGCTCACGGTCGCGAGCAGTTGCGCGCGCAGAGGGACCGGCACCCGTGTCTCGTTCGCGGACACCTCGTCGCGAAGCTCGGCTGCATGCGCGGCCGCCGTGCAGCCGTCGCCGACCGCGAGAGCCTGCGCCACCTCTCTCGCCTGCGCGATCCACGCCTGCGCGAGGGCGCGCGCGATGCGCGGCGGCTTCGCCGCCGGCGGAGCCGCCGTCTTCCCGCCGCCGCAGCCGGCGAGCACGAGCACGGCCGCGATCGCAGCGCCCGCAGGCCTCATTGCCCGAACGAGAGCCGCGCCGCCAGCGCCTCGGGTAGCCCTTCCGCACGCATCTCGCGCTGCGTGCGCTCGACGTCGTAGGCGACGCGGTGGAAGGTCGCGGTGGCGGCCTCCAGGTCGAGGACGAGGTAGGCGGCGCGTGGATCGCCGTCGCGCGGCTGACCGACCGAACCCGGGTTGAGAAGGACCCGGCCGTGGAGGGCCGCCGTCGTCCCGGCGGGAGCGAGGCCGCCGAGGAGGATGTCCTCCGCCCACTCGACCGCAAGCGCGACGTGGCTGTGACCGACGAGCACGAGGGGGCGCCGGCCGAGGGCGATCGTGGCGGCGGCCGCCTCATCCGAGAGGACGTACTCCCAGACCGGGTCGCGCGCGCTGCCGTGGTAGAGCGCCACGCCCTCGCGCTCGGCCTCCGGCTCGAGGGTGGCGAGGAACGCTGCCGCCCGCGCCGTGAGGACGCCCTGCGTCCAGCGCGCGGCGACGGCGGCGTCGCCGCTGAACTCGGCCAGGTCGATCGTTCCGCGCACGGCCAGGTCGTGGTTCCCCCCGAGGCAGAGTTCTGCACGTTCCTCGACGATGGCGCAGCATTCGCTCGGCCTCGGCCCGTAGCCGACGACGTCGCCGAGGCACCAGAGCGTGTCAGGCGGGTCGGCGTCGATCGCCGTGATCACCGCCTCGAGAGCGGCCAGGTTCGCGTGCACGTCGGAGATGACCGAGATCCGCACCCGACAAAGCTAATCCGGCGACGATCGGGACGGTCGCGGGCACCGTGGAGGTCACCGTCAGGAGCAGACCCCACGCGCCTGCGGCGATCCCGGTTGCGGCCGCTGCGCGCACGCGCGCCTGCGCGACGGTGCCGAGGAGCGCAGGCGCCACCAGGTCGAGCCAGCCCATCGTCGCAGAGCCGAAGGTCGCGTCCTGCAGTCGCGGGACGGATGGAAGCGAGGCCGCGTGGAGTGCCGTCGACGCGGACTGGACATCGTGCGTGCCCCAGACGAGGACGACGTCGACCGCGGCGACGACGACGAGACCGAGCGCGATCGACCACGCCGGCGCGACGCGGGCGACGAGCCGCGCGATCGTGAGCGCGGCGAGCGCGATCAGCGCCACCGACGCCCCTTGGGCGACGAGGCCGTCCGCTTTCCACGCGACGAGCCAGAGCACGGCCGCGAGCGGGAGTCGCCGGCGGCCGGCCGCCGCGAGCAGCGGCGTCGCGACGGCGCCGGCCCACGCGAACGCGTCCGCGCTCGTCGTGCGAATGAGGACGACCCCGACGAGGAGCGCCGCCGCCGGGATCGCGATCCCGACGAGCCGGAGGCGGCCGCTGCGGGAAGGAGGACGCGACGCGAGCACGACCGCGGCCTGCACCGCGCACAAGATCGCGTACGACGGAGCGAGGGACAGCGGCCGTTCCCGGGAGCGAGCGCTAGCGGCCCGGGGCCTCCGGGAGATCCCGGATGCCCATCATCGTCTTGTACTTCGACCAGGAGTCCTGCATCGCCGCCATCAGCTCCTCCATGAACTGCGGCGACGCGTTCACGCGCGCGACGACGGCGCCGGGAACGTCCCCTTCCTCCACCTCGTGCTCGATGCGGGCGAACGTGAGCGTGAACTCGTACCGCGAGAAGCTGATGTTGGCGAAGTTCGCGTACACGCCTGCGATGTCCGCCGGGTCGAGATGGATGTTGAGCCGGCGCTCGCCGGGCTCCTCGATCTCGTCCTCGTCCACGCGGCCACGATACTAGAGCCGCCATGGACCCCGTCCGCCGCCTCCGGCAGGCAGAGAAGCTCCTCGTCGCGCGACGCCGACGGGCCTCGCCTGCACCCCCGCCGTTATCGTCGAGGCGATCGCCGGCGGCGTCTTCACCGGTGTCGACGCGGAACACCGGAAGGAGCAGACGATTCAGAACCTGAGCGGGCATTACGTCATCTGCGGCGACGGGCGCGCCGACATGGGGACGAGCGAGGAGCTGCAACGGCTCGAGGATCGCTTCGCCGATGCCGGCTGACCCCGTCAAGGCGCTGGCCGAGGCGCTCGCGCCGGACCTCGAGCTCGAGCGCCCGAGCGAGGCGGCCCACGGCGACTATGCGACGAACGCCGCTCTGAAGCTCGCCGGCGCGCGGCGGCGGCCGCCGCGCGAGATCGCACAGGAGCTGGCCGCGCAGGCGGAGGCGCTCGCCCCGGTCGAGCGGGCCGAGATCGCCGGGCCGGGCTTCGTCAACCTCTTCCTGCGCGACGCGTGGTTCGTCGACGCGCTCGGGACGGTCCTCGCGGACGAGACGTGGCCGCGGTCGGGGATGCGCGTCCAGATCGAGATGGTGTCCGCCAACCCGACCGGCCCGTTGCACGTCGCGCACGGCCGCAACGGCGCGTACGGCGACTCGGTCGCGCGCCTGCTCGAGTTCTGCGGGCACGCGGTCGAGCGCGAGTACTACTACAACGACTCGGGCGGCCAGATGGACCGCTTTCGCGCCTCGGTGGAGGCGCTGCGCCGCGGCGAGGCGCCCCCGGAGGACGGCTATCACGGTTCCTACATCAGGGAGCTCGCCGACGATCCGGGGGATCCGGTTCCCGCGATGCTGCAGAGGATCGAGCAGACACTCGAGCGCTTCCGCATCCATTTCGACACGTGGGAGCGGCAGAGCGTCGTCGAGCGGCGGCTTCCCGAGCTGCTGCCGAAGCTCGACACCTACGAGAGAGACGGCGCGCTGTGGGCGCGCTCCTCCGCGTACGGCGACGACGAGGATCGCGTGCTTCTGCGCTCGGGCGACCGCTCTCCGACCTACCGCGCCGCCGACGTCCCGTATCTCGTCGAGAAGCTGGAGCGGGGATACGACCGGGCGATCTACGTCCTCGGAGCCGATCACCACGGGACGCGCAACTGGTACGCGTCGGTCGCGCGCATGCTCGGCTACGACCCGGCCCGCGTCGAGGTCCTGCTCTACCAGCTCGTGCACCTGACGAAGGGCGGCGAGGCGACGCGGATGTCGAAGCGGCGCGGAGACGTCGTGTTCCTCGACGATTTCCTCGACGAGATCGGCGTCGACGCCGCGCGCTGGTATCTCGTCAGCCGTGGCCCGGACCAGACGATCGAGATCGACGTCGATCTCGCGGCGGAGCGGTCGCAGAAGAACCCCGTGTACTACGTGCAGTACGCGCACGCGCGCATCGCCGGCATCCTGCGGAACGCCGGCGCAGCCGAGGGAACGGCGCTGCAGCTCGCCGAGCCGCTGGCGGCCGAGGAACGTGAGCTCGTCAAGCGGCTCGTGGAGTTCCCGGCCGTGGTGGCGGAGGCGGCCGAGCGTCGCGGCCCGCAGGGCATCCCCGCGTACGCGATCCGCGTCGCCGACGACTTCCACCGCTTCTATCACGAGCATCGCGTGCTCGAGAGCGAGCAGGAGGCGTTTCGTCTCGCGCTCTGCCGCGCGACGCAATTGGTGATCGCGCGCTGCCTCCACCTCGTCGGCGTCGACGCACCTGAGAGGATGTAACACCGTGGCCGCCAGGCAAGCCCCGGACCGGAACATCGCGATGGAGCTCGTCCGCGTGACCGAGGCGGGCGCGATGGCCGCCGCGCGCTGGATCGGCCGCGGCGACAAGGAGGCCGCCGACAAGGCGGCCGTCGACGCGATGCGCTACGTGCTGGACAGCGTCGCGATGCGCGGGGTCGTCGTCATCGGGGAGGGCGAGAAGGACGAGGCGCCGATGCTCTACAACGGCGAGCGGGTCGGAAGCGGGGAGGGGGCCGAGGTCGACGTCGCCGTCGACCCGCTCGAGGGCACGCGGCTGACGGCGCTCGGCCAGCCGAACGCGATCTGCGTCATCGCCGTCGCCGAGCGCGGGACGATGCTCTTCCCGGGGGCGGCCCTGTACATGGAGAAGATCGCGGTCGGCCCGGCGGCGATCGGCGCGATCGACATCCGCCGCAGCCCGGCCGAGAACGTGCACGCGGTCGCGGACGCACTCGGCAAGACGCCGCGCGAGGTCGACGTCGTCGTGCTCGAGCGCGAGCGTCACGAGCGACTGATCGAGGAGCTCCGCGCCGCGGGGGCGCGCGTGCGCCTGATCCGCGACGGCGATGTCGCGCCGTCGATCGCGGCCGCGCAGCCGGGGACCGGGGTCGACATGCTGTACGGGATCGGCGGGACGCCGGAGGGCGTCATCTCCGCAGCCGCGCTCAAGTGCGTCGGCGGGGGCATCCAGGGGCGCCTCTGGCCGCGCAACGACGACGAGCGCGAGCGGCTCCTCGCAGCCGACCTCGACCCGCAGCGCGTGCTCCGCACCGACGACCTCGTTTCCGGCCGCGACGTCTTCGTCGCCGCCACCGGAGTCACGACCGGCGCCCTCCTGCGCGGCGTGCAGTACACGCCGGGCGGCGCCACCACGGATTCGATCGTCATGCGCTCGCGCTCGGGCACCGTCCGTCGCGTCGTCGCGCAGCAGTCGCTCGCGAAGCTGTCGGCGCTGACCGGCCTCGAGTACACCTAGCGGTGTCGATCGACCGCGTGGCGCTCGTCACGGGCGCATCGGGCGTCCTCGGCGGGGCGATCGTCGACGGGTTGGCCGCCGCGGGCGCGCGGGTCGGCCTCCTCGCCCGCCGCCGCGATCGTCTGGAAGCGCTCGCCGCGAAGCACGACGGGCTCGTTCTCGAGGCGGACGTCCTCGACGCGGCGCAGCTGGAGCGCGCGCGCGACTCGGCGCTCGAGCGGTTCGGGCGGATCGACGTTCTCGTCAACGCCGCGGGCGGCAACGTCTCCGGAGCCACCGTCGGCGAGCGGTCGTTCTTCGACCTTCCGACGGAGGCGCTCGACGAGGTGCTGCGCCTGAACGTCCTCGGCACGATCCTTCCGACGCAGGTCTTCGCGGCGGCCATGGAGGGCGGATCGATCGTGAACATCTCGTCGGCGGCGGCGCACCGTGCGCTCACGCGCGTCATCGGGTACGGCGCCGCCAAGGCCGCGGTGGAGAACCTCACGCGCTGGCTCGCCGTCGAGCTCGCGCCGCGCGGCGTCCGCGTCAACGCGGTCGCCCCCGGCTTCTTCATCGGGGAGCAGAACCGGACGCTCCTCCTCGACGACGCGGGAGCGCTGACCGAGCGCGGACGGCGCATCGTCGCCGCGACGCCGGCCGGACGCTTCGGCGAGCCGCACGAGGTCGCGGACGCGGTCGTCTGGCTGTGCGGCGACGCCGCCTCGTTCGTCACCGGCGCCGTCCTCCCGGTGGACGGCGGCTTCCGCGCCTTCAGCGGGGTCTAGCGCCCGCTCAGACCGCGACCGCCTCGCGTTCCATCTCGGGGGCATAGAGACCCGAGCGCGCCGCGGAGTTCATCTTCGCGCGGTGGTAGTACGCGCGCTGTCCCGCTTCCACGTTCTCGGGCTTGCCCTCCCACGCCTTGAGCGCGGGAGCCTGGAGCGCGCGACCGTACGAGAACGACAGCTGCCACGGATGCGGCCCCCGCGCATTCATCGCGTTGAGGTGCGCGGTCGCGTCCTCGTCCGACTGGCCGCCCGAGAGGAAGACGATCCCCGGCACCGCCGCAGGCACGTGCTTCGTGAGGGTGTGCACCGTGGCCGCGGCGACCTCGTCCACTCCGGCCCGGTCCGACGCTTCGTAGCCCGAGAGGACCATGTTCGGCTTGAGCAGCGTCCCCTCGACGTCGACGCGCTGATCGAACAGCTCGGTGTAGAGCGCG
>JAGWRZ010000029.1 GCA_028876365.1 Acidobacteriota bacterium
AGCGAGGAGGAGCTGCTCCTGCTCGGCCTCTTCGGCGAGGACGCCGAGCGGCTCCTGCTCGGCATCCGCGGGCGCGCGAGGGGAAGCAGCGACGAGCTGGCGGCGGTGGACAAGGCGCGCGCCGAGCGGATCCGCGAGGTCGTGCGCATCGTCCAGGAGACCGGGATCGGCGAGGTGACGATCGAAGAGGACGGGATGCGCGTCTCCGTCCGCTCGAGCGCGGACGTCCCGACCACCGTGCCGGACGCGCCGCTCGCGATCCAGGAGCCCGCGCCGGCGCAGGTCGAGCGGCCCTCGAACGGCTACCACCGCGTCGAGTCGCCGATGGTCGGCACCTTCTACCGGGCCGCACAGCCGGGGGCGCCGCCGTTCGTCGAGATCGGCGACGTCGTCGGGCCGGGGCAGACCCTGTGCATCCTCGAGGCGATGAAGCTCATGAACGAGGTGAAGGCGGAGCTCGAGGCGGTCGTGCGCAGCATCAACGTCGAGAACGCGCAGCCGGTGGAGTTCGGCCAGGTGCTGTTCGAGCTCGAGCCGCTCGCCGGCCGTCCGCTGGACGCGGTCTAGTCGCGCGCGCCGGGGGCCGCCGAGCCTCCGCGCGATCCGCGCTCTTGGCTTCGTCCGCGTCGGGCGCCCCTAGACTCTCCCCGTGTTCAAGCGTGTCCTCGTAGCGAATCGCGGCGAGATCGCCGTGCGCGTCATCCGCGCGCTGCACGAGCTCGGCATCGAGGCGGTCGCGGTGTACTCGACCGCCGACGCGGACGCGATGCACGTGCGCCTCGCCGACCGCGCCGTGCGCATCGGCCCGCCGCCTGCGGCCCAGAGCTACCTGAGCATCCCGTCGGTGATCGCGGCCGCTTCCACGACCGGCTGCGACGCCGTCCACCCCGGGTACGGGTTCCTCTCCGAGAACGACGAGTTCGTGCGCATGTGCGAGGACAACGACCTCGTCTTCATCGGGCCGCCTGCGGAGGTGATGGCGCGCATGGGCGACAAGGCGCTCGCGAAGCAGGAGATGAGGGCCGCGGGCGTGCCGCTCGTTCCCGGCACCGAGGGAGCGACGGGGCCGGAGGAGGCGCGCACGGCGGCCGACGAGCTCGGCTATCCCGTGCTGCTGAAGGCGGCCGCCGGCGGGGGCGGGAAGGGCATGCGCCTCGTGACCGATCCCGACGACCTCCACGAGGCGTTCCAGCGCGCCGCTGCGGAGGCGCATGCGGCGTTCGGCGACGGCACCCTGTACGTCGAGAAGGCGATCACGCCGGCGCGCCACGTCGAGATCCAGGTTCTCTGCGACGACCACGGCAACGTCCTCACGTGCGGCGAGCGCGAGTGCTCGATCCAGCGGCGCCACCAGAAGCTGATCGAGGAGTCGCCCTCGCCCGCTCTCGACGGGGAGCTGCGCGAGGAGATGGAGGCCGCGGCCGAGCGCGCGTGCCGGCACATCGGCTACCGGAACGCGGGCACGTTCGAGTTCCTCGTCGGCCCCGACGGATCGTTCTCGTTCATCGAGCTGAACGCCCGTCTCCAGGTCGAGCACCCGGTGACCGAGCTCGTGACGGGAATGGATCTCGTACGGCAGCAGGTCCGGATCGCCGCCGGCCTGCCGCTCGAGCACGGAGGACGCGCATCCCGCTCCAGGCACGCGATCGAGATGCGGATCAACGCGGAGGACCCGCGCTACGACTTCCGTCCCTCGCCCGGCCGGCTCGTGCGCTTCCGGCCGCCGCTCGGCCCCGGGGTCCGCGTCGACACGTTCGTCGAGGAGGGGACGACGATCCCGCCGTACTACGACTCGATGATCGCGAAGGTCGTCGTCCTCGACAACAACCGCGATCTCGCGATCGCGCGCGCGCGGCGCGCGCTCGAAGAGCTCGAGATCGAGGGCGTGCCGACCACGCGCGAGGTGCTGCACGAGATCCTCGGCAGCGAGCAGTTCAGGAGCGGGCGGTACTCGACGTCGTTCCTCGACGAAGTCGAGCTCTCGGCGGTCGCCACGTGAGGACGCTGGCGCCGGGCGTGAAGGTGACGGAGGGCGTGCTGACGCAGATCGTCGTCCAGGCCGCAGAGGCCGTCGACGGCGTCCGTGTGCGACGGCCGCGGCGCCGGGTGGAGGTCGCGATCGAGGAGGGGCGCGCACACGTCGACCTCGAGCTCGCGGTCTCCTACGGAAAGGTGCTGCCCGAGGCGGCCCGCGAGGTGCAGCGCGCGGTGTCCGACGCGCTCACCCGGATGTGCGAGGTCGCCGTCGACGCGGTGGACGTCTCGGTCGAGGAGCTCGAGTGATCTCGCGGCGCGAAGCGCGCCGTGCGGCGGTGTTCCTCCTCTACCAGTGGGACGTCACCGGCGCGCCGCTCGGCTCCCTGCACGAGGGTGACGTCGACGCGTACACGCGCGCGCTCTCCGACGCGGTCGCCGGGCATGCGCCGGAGCTCGACGCGCGGATCACCGCCGCGTCGGACGAATGGCCCGCGGATCGGCTCGGCGCCGTCGAGCGGAATGTCCTCCGCGTCGCGCTCGAAGAGCTCGACGCCGGCGACGTCCCCCAGGAGGCGGTCATCGACGAGGCCGTGACGCTCGCGAAGCGGTACGCCTCCGACGACGCCGGCAGGCTCGTCAACGGGATACTTGGGCGCATCGTGCGGGAGAGGGTTGCATGACCGGCGATTCGCTCAGCCGGGCCGAGGAGCTGCTGCAGCGGCTCGAGGCGGCGCGGTCCGAGCTCGACCGGATCGCCTCCGACGAGAACGCGTCGCCCGAGCGTGCGCTCGAGATCCTCGGCGAGCTGTCCGAGCTGGCGAAGGCGGTCGAGGAGGAGCTCGGACGCGCACAGCGCGAGGCCGAGGGCGATGCCGCACAGTCCTGACGATCTCCGTGCCGCCGTCGAGGAGGAGCTCGACGCGCTGACGCTCTGGCCGGAGCTGCACGGTCAGGCCGACTCGGCGCGATACGGCCTGGTCGAGATGGGGGGCAAGCGCGTGCGGCCCGTGATCTCGCTCGCCGTCGGAGAGGCGCTCGGCGCGCCGCTCGCGCAGGTGATGCCGGCCGCGCTCGCGATCGAGCTCGTCCACAACTTCTCGCTCATCCACGACGACCTGCCCTCGCTCGACGACGACGACGAGCGGCGCGGAAAGCCGAGCGTCTGGGCGGTGTACGGCGAGGGGACCGCCGTGCTCGCGGGCGACGCGCTCCTCGCCGAGGCGTTCCGGCTCGCATGCCGGTATCCGAGCGCGAATGTGGCGCGGGAGCTGTCGCAGGCGACGCTCGGGATGATCGGCGGGCAGTACCTGGACACGATGGTCGAGGGGGCGGACCTCGCGATCGTGCACCGGCTCAAGACGGGTTGTCTCTTCTTCGCGTCCGTCGCGATGGCGCTGTGGGCGGCTGAGCTGCCCGAGGAGCGCCAGGCGCCGTGGCGCGCGTTCGCGAACGAGCTCGGGCTCCTGTTCCAGATCGTCGACGACATCCTCGACGGCGACGGCTACGTCGTCCTGCACGGGGCGGACGGCGCGCGGCGTCTCGCCGAGGAGGCGGCGAAGGACGCGCGCGCGCGGCTCGGCGAGGTCGACGCCGACACGAGCGTGCTGCGCGAGATCGTCGACGGCCTCGCCGTTCGCAGCGCCTAGCGGCGCACCGCGAGGTCGAGCGTCGCGAGGTACGTCTTGCGCACGCATCCCTCGCCGATGCGCGCGCGCAATCGGTCGAACAGCTCGCGGCGCGTCCTCTCCGGCATGGCGATGTTCTCCGAGTAGGTGCCGATGAGAGCGACGTACTCGTCTGCGGTGTACTCGACGTCCCACTGGTAGCGGCGCTCGGCGACGAGCTCGAAGAAGCCGCTCGCCGCCATCTCCTCGCCGAACGCCTCCACCGCTTCGGGCGGGCCGGGCGGGTTGCCGCCGCGGCCGACGGCAGCGTAGTCGGCCTGCGCCTCGAGAAAGAACGGATCGGCGCCGGGGGGAAGGACGTGATGGATCATCGCGACGGCGATCGTGCCGCCGTCGCGCAGCATCTCCGCCGCTTTCACGTAGCGGAGATCGCGCTGGATCCAGTGATACGCGGTGAAGGAGAGGAGCGCGTCGTAGCCGCCGCGCCGCGGCGTCCATTCCTCGAAGTCCGCGACGACGATCTCGACAGCAGGGAAAGCGGCGAGGTTTCGCTCCGCAACGGCGGCGAGCGATGCGCCGAGCTCGACGCAGGTGAGCGCGAGGCCGCGCTGCGCGAGCGGGACGGTCGCCTTGCCCGTCCCGCATCCGACCTCGAGGACGCGGGCGCCCGGAAGGAGGCCCGCGGTCTCGACGAGGTCGTCCAGGAGCTCGTCCGGATAGTCCGGCCGGGCGCGGTGGTAGCGCTCCGCCACCGCGTCGAAGGTCGCCCGCCGCGCCCGGCGATCGGTCACAGGCCGGCGACGGCGGCGAGGAGCCGCAGGGGAAGGCGCTCGGTCCTGCGGAGCGGCGAGGGCACGAGAGGCAGGAGACGGCGCGTCGAGAAGGCGGCGCCCGGGAGCGGGGCGCGAAGCCCGTACTGGTCGCGGAGGACCGGCGGCAGCAGGCCCGCGGTCTGGCGCGCGAGCGTCGCGAGCGGGAGCCTGAGCGCAAGCGGCACCGGAGGCGACAGCACCGTCGCGGCGACCGCACGGGCATCCTCCCCGACGCGGACGGTCCCGCTCTCGACAGCCTCCCGCTGGTAGCGGCGGAAGTCGGCGAGCGTCCGCGGGTGCACCTCGTCGGGGACGCCGAACACGTGCGCGACGACCTGCATCTGCGCGTAGAACTCCTCCGCGGCGGCGGCCTCGAGCGGACGGACGCACAGTCCGTAGAGCGTGAGACCCGTGTCGACGAGGGTCGAGTGCACCCAGAGCATGAGGTCGGGATCCGCGGCGGAGTAGCGCCGGCCCTCGCGGACCCCGTGCACCCGTTCGTGGGCGGCGCGCGTGATCGCTCCCATGCGGTCCGCCTCCGCCCGCGTGCCGAAGACGATCGTGTACAGGGCCGCCATCGTCCGCGCCAGGCGCCGCCACGGATCCTCGCGATAACGCGAATGGTCGACGATCCCGGCGGCGACGAGCGGGTGCGCGGCCTGCATCAGGAGCGCGCGCGGGCCGCCGAGCATCAGCACCGACTCGCGGCCGACCCGGCGGATCGCGCTGTCGTCGTCGAAGTAGCCGTCCACGGGCACTGTCTACCCTCCCATCATGAAAAAGCGACTCGACGTCCTCCTCGTGGAGCGCGGGCTCGCCGAGTCGCGGACGCAGGCGCAGGCGCTCGTGCTCGCGGGACTCGTTCCCGGTCATGCCAAGCCGGGAGAGCAGGTGGACGAGTCGGCCGAGCTCGAGCTGAAGGGCCGGCCACCGTACGTGTCGCGCGGCGGGGAGAAGCTCGCGCACGCGCTCGACGCGTTCGGCGTCGACCCCGCCGGGCTCGACTGCCTCGACATCGGCGCGTCGACGGGAGGGTTCACCGATGTGCTCCTGCAGCGAGGCGCGGCCCGTGTCGCCGCCGTCGACGTCGGGTATGGACAGCTGCACGAGCGCCTGCGTGGCGACGCGCGGGTCACCGTGCTCGAGCGGACGAACGCGCGAGCGCTCGACCGCCTCCCCTTCGCGCCGGAGCTCGTCGTCTGCGACGTGTCGTTCATCTCGGTGCGCGTCGCGCTCGCGCCCGCGCTGCGGCTCGCGGCTCCCGGCTGGCAGGCGGTCGTCCTCGTCAAGCCGCAGTTCGAAGCGGGCCGGGCGGACGTCGGCAAGGGCGGCGTCGTCCGGGACGACGCGGTGCGCGCGCGGGTCGTCCGCGAGATCGCCGAGGCGGCGCTCGCCTGGGAGGCCTCGACCCTCGCCGTCGTAGACTCCGGTCTCCCCGGCCCGAAGGGGAACCGGGAGCTCTTCCTCCACCTCGCGCAGGCAGACCATCCGACCCTCCCCGATGATCTCGACGAGCGAATCGCCGCAGCCGTCCGCGCCTGAGAGCGTCGCGATCGTCGCGCACGGGCGCATCGACGTCGGCCCGGCCGTCCATCGGGTCCGGCGCGTCGCCGAGGAGAGCGGCGTGCGCGTCGTCGACGAGCCGGAGGACGCCGCCGTCACCGTCGCGGTCGGGGGCGACGGGACGATCCTCCGGACGCTCGCGCGCCTGCTCGGGACGCGGGTCCCGGTGATCGGCGTCAACTTCGGCCGCGTCGGCTTCCTCGCCTCGATCCCGCCGGACGCGCTCGAACGCGACCTCCGTCGCGTGTTCGCGGGCGAGTACCGCGTCGTCGAGCTGCCGACCCTTGAGGTGACGCTGAACGGCGGAAGCCACGCCGCGGTCAACGACGTCGTCGTCACGAGCGCGACCCTCGGCCGCATGGTCGAGCTCACCTACGCGGTCGGCGGCGAGGACCTCGGCACCGTCCCCTGCGACGGGATGATCTGCTGCACGCCCTCGGGGTCGACCGCCTACAACCTCTCGAACGGCGGGCCCGTCCTCGTCCGCGGCCTGGACGCGATGGCGATCACGTTCATCGCACCGCACTCGCTGCACGCGCGTCCGCTCGTCGCAGGGCGCGGCTCGGCGCTCATGGTCCGCAACGAGACCGCCGACGTGAAGGTCGGTGTGCTCGTCGACGGGCATCGCGTCGCCGACATGGGCTCCGGGGACGAGATCGCGATCGAGCTCGGCGGCGAGCGAAGCCTCCTGGCGACGCTGCCGGAGACGACGTTCTTCAGCCGCTATCGCGAGACGTTCGCGTAGTGGTTGCGCCGCTTCGAACCCCGTGGTGGCTCGAGGAGGCCGCTGCGGCGGCGGACGGCGACGAGGCCTCGGAGCCGCTCTCGGGGCCCCTCGACGCCGACGTGTGCGTCGTCGGGGGCGGCTTCACCGGCCTCTGGACGGCGCTCGCCGTGAAGGAACGCGACCCGTCGGCGCATGTCGTCCTGCTCGAGGCCGAACGCTGCGGCGCCGGGCCGAGCGGGCGGAACGGCGGCTTCCTGCACGGGTACTGGGCGAGCATCGGCCGCGCCTGCTCCGTGCTCGGCGAGCGGGCGGCGCTCGACCTCGCCCGCGCCGGGGAGCGGATCATCCCGGCGGTGCGGGCGCTCGGCGGCGAGGTCTGGCTGCACGAGAGCGGGATGCTGAGCGTCTCGACGACGCCGGCGCAGGACCGCACGCTCGATGCGTCGGTCGCCGCGGCAGCGGCGGTCGGTCGCCCGGAGCAGGCGGTCCCGCTCGACCGGGATGCGCTCGCCGAGCGCATCCGCTCCGCGTCGTTCCGGCGCGGCGTCTTCTTCCCCGAGTGCGCGACCGTGCAGCCGGCGCGGCTCGTGGGCGTGTTGCGCCGGAAGGCGCTCGAGGCGGGGGTCGAGCTGCACGAGCGCTCGCCGGTGCGTCGCGTCGAGGACCTCCGCGGGGCGCGCGCGGTCGTCGTCGCGACGAACGCGGCCGCGACCGGATGGCGCCCCGTCCGGCGGCACGTGACGAACTTCGGCTCCTACGTCGTCCTCACCGAGCCGGTCCCCGAGCTCCTGGCCGAGATCGGCTGGACCGGGGGCGAGGCGGTCGTGGACGGGCGCATGTTCATCCACTACTTCCGGACGACCGACGACGGACGCGTGCTCATGGGCAGCGGGAGCGGCCCGATCGGATTCGGCGGCCGGCTCGACGGGCGCTTCACCCTGGACGAGCCGACCGCCGCGCGCGCCGAGCTCGGCCTGCGGCGGCTCCTGCCCGGGCTCGCCGGGGCGCGCGTCGAGCGCGCGTGGGGTGGGCCGATCGACGTGTCCGCCGATCACCTACCGTTCTTCGGAACGGTGCCCGGCACGCGCATCCACTACGGCCTCGGCTACTCCGGGAACGGCGTCGGCCCGAGCTGGCTCGGCGGGCAGATCCTCGCCTCGCTTGCGCTCGAGCGCGAGGACGAATGGGCATCGCTCCCGCTCGTCCGCCGTCCCCCGTCGCTGCCGCCCGAACCGCTCAAGCGGATCGGCGGCGGGCTCGTCCGCGCGGCCATCCTCGCGGTCGAGGAGGCGGAGGAGGCGGGGCGCCGCCCGTCGCTCGCCGCGCGCGCCGGCGCGGCCGTCCCGCGCAGGCTCGGGATGCGGATCGGCACGCGATGAGGGTCGCGATCGAGCTCGAGTCGGTGGCGAAGCGCTTCGCCGGGCATGCCGCGGTGGCAGGCGTCTCGCTCTCGATCGGCGAGGGCGAGTTCTTCTCGCTCCTCGGCCCGAGCGGCTGCGGCAAGACGACGACGCTGCGCATGATCGCCGGCTTCGTGGCGCCGGACGAGGGCCGCATCCTGCTGCACGGCGACGACGTCACCGCCGTGCCGCCGAACAAGCGGCCGGTGAACATGGTCTTCCAGCAATACGCGCTCTTCCCGCACATGACGGTGTACGACAACGTCGCGTTCGGATTGAAGATGGCGCACGTGCCGCGCTCCGGGCACCGCGAGCGCGTGACCGAGATCCTCCGCGTCGTCTCGCTCGAGGGCTACGAGCGCCGCCGTCCGCGCCAGCTCTCCGGCGGCCAGCAGCAGCGGGTCGCCCTCGCGCGCGCGCTCGTCAACCGGCCCGCTGCATTGCTCCTGGACGAGCCGCTCGGCGCCCTCGACGTGAAGCTGCGGCGGCACATGCAGCTCGAGCTGAAGCGCATCCAGAACGAGCTCGGCACGACGTTCGTCTACGTCACGCACGACCAGGAAGAGGCGCTCGCCATGTCGGACCGCCTCGCGGTCATGAACGACGGCCGCGTCGAGCAGCTCGGGACGCCCCGGGAGATCTACGAGCAGCCGGTGTCGGCCTTCGTCGCGGACTTCGTCGGCACGATCAACACGCTCGCGATCGACGGCGGCGAGGTGACGGTGCGGCCGGAGCGGATCCGCATCCTCCGTGAGGGAGGACGGCTCGACGGCGTCGTCGCAGACGTCGTCTATCTCGGCGTCTACCGGCAGTTCCACGTCGACACCGCGGCGGGGCGCGTCGTCTCGGTGCGTCTCGCGGACGAGCCGCTCGAGCACGTCGAGCCCGGCTCGCAGGTGTCGCTCAGCTGGGACTGACCTCCAGCCTCCGCTCGGCGCCGCGCCTCCATATCTCCGCGGCGATGACGACGACGAGAGAGACTGTCAGGACGACGACGGCGACGGCGATCACCTGCGGCAGCTGGCTCGGGAACCGGAGCGCCGAGTACAGGTAGATCGGGAACGTGACGCGCGTGCCGACGACGAACGATGCGACGGCGTACTCGTCGAACGACGTCGTGAACGCGATGAGGAACGCCGACACGATCGCAGGCAGGATGAGCGGGAACGTCACCGAGCGGAACGTCTGCAGGTGGCCGGCGCCGAGGTCGTACGCGGCCTCCTCGAGCGAGGCGTCGATCTGCTCCAGCCGCGGGACGAGCACGAGGA
>JAGWRZ010000003.1 GCA_028876365.1 Acidobacteriota bacterium
CGTTCTGCTTCTGCTTGTCGCCCTTGTACTTCTTCTGAATCTCTTTCATCTGCGGCGCGAATCGCTGCAGGTTCTGCATCGAGTGGATCTGCTTCACCGTCAGCGGGACGAGCAGCATCCGGACGACGACCGTCGTGGCGACGATCGCCCATGCCCACGGCAGGTGAAGGGTCCCGTGGAACCAGTCGAGCACGTGCCGCATGACGGTCTCGAGCTGGCCGATGACCGGAATCTTGAAAAGGAGCGTCGTCATCGAACCGGGTCGAACCCCCCGCGGCTCCACGGGTTGCAGCGCAGCAGGCGCCAGCCGGCGAGCACGCTCCCGCGCACCAGGCCCTTCTGCCGCACCGCGTCGATCGCGTACTGGGAGCAGGAGGGGTGGTACTTGCACGTCGTCGGGAAGAGCGCGCCCCACGTGATGCGGTAGAGCCACACGGCCGCGACGCCGAGGCGGTACATCAGGCGGCCGCCTTCGTCATGTCGAGCACCTCGTCGATGCGCTCGCCCAGCCACTCCGAGCCGTTGGAGGCGACGGCCTCCGCGACGCCGGGGCGAACGATGAGCACGTAGTCGCGGCCCGCGGGGACACGGTCGAGGCGCGCGCGCCAGAGCTCGCGCAGATGACGCTTCAGCTTGTTGCGTGCGACCGCGTTGCCGACCGAGCGCGGAACGGACATGCCGAAGCGCGGCTCGGCCGGCTCCTCCTGCCCGAACCAGTAGAGGACGAGGAACCGCGACGACACCGACCGGCCCCGGCGGTACACGGCGTCGAAGTCCCGCGAGCGGGACAGACGGTTCGCGCGCTTCACGGCGTAAACGTAACGCCGAGGCCAGAGTTCCTGGCACCGGGGAACATGCCGCTACGCCGACAGCTTCGTGCGGCCCTTGAGCCGGCGCCGCTTCAGGATCAACCGTCCGGCGCGCGTCGACATCCGCGCGCGGAAGCCGTGCCTGCGCTTGCGGCGTCGAACGTTGGGCTGATAGGTCCGCTTCATCGTGAGAAGTGCGCGGGCAAACCGGCGCGAGCGCGCAGTATAGCCGCGGAGTGTCCACCGACTTGTCCACAGGCTCGCGCCGCGCAACCGTGCGGAAAGGGCGAGTTTCCCCCACGGCTTTCCACAGGTGTGGAGGGATTCGGAGGGGTGTGAAAATGCCTGCTCAAGTGCCGTTTTTTGACCCCGATTGGCACCCTGCTAGTCTCGCCGCTGGTTCATCGAGGGAGGAGCTGGCGCCGGGGTGGCGGACCAAATCGAGCTGACTGCGGAGAGCCTGTGGAATGACGTGTCCGGTCGGCTCAGGAGCGCCCTCAACGACACGACGTACGGCACCTGGTTCGCGCACACGACCGGTGTGGCGCTGGACGAGAGCCGTTTCGTCGTCGGCGTCCCGAACGACTTCACCCGCGACTGGATCGAGGGCCATTTCCTCGAGCTGATCGGCGCCGCCATCCGCGAGATCACGGGTGGCGACCGGGCGGTCGAGCTCCGGGTGGCGGACGGCGGGCCGGTGGCGGACGGCGGCCCCGCGCAGCCGCAGGCGCCGCGTGTCGCTCCCGTCGAACGGCTCGTGCCCCACCGCCCCGAGAGCGGCGGCTTCAACGCGAAGTACACGTTCGACTCGTTCGTCATCGGGTCGTCGAACCGCTTCGCGCACGCGGCCGCCCTCGCTGTCGCGGAAGCGCCGGCGCAGGCGTACAACCCGCTCTTCATCTATGGCAGCACCGGTCTCGGCAAGACGCACCTGCTGCAGGCGGTCGCGCAGTACGTCAGCGAGCACTCGCGGGAGATGAGCGTCCGCTACGTCACGAGCGAGACGTTCATGAACGACTTCATCAACTCCCTCCGCGACAAGCGCATCGAGGGGTTCAAGCAGCGCTACCGCACCTACGACGTGCTCCTGATCGACGACGTGCAGTTCTTCGAGCACAAGGAGCGGATCCAGGAGGAGTTCTTCCACACCTTCAACTCGCTGTAC
>JAGWRZ010000030.1 GCA_028876365.1 Acidobacteriota bacterium
GACGTCGAGGCGTGTTACGAGTGGTTCGACCGGAAGCCGTACGCCGGCGGCGAAGACTCGATCTGGATCGCGCGAAAAACGTGATCGCCGCAAATTGCGACAAAAAAGATTCGAGCGCCCTTGCACGTATCCGGGTGTCCACATAGGTTCCCCCTTGCGCCGACCACGGAGCGCGACTAGGTCGAAACCCCGACCAAGCGGTTCTACGAGGAGGGGGCAACCCCGAGATCGGAAGGCCGGTTGGACGAGGTAGACGAAAGCGCTACCGGGTCGGCGAATCTATGGTCCCGTTTAGGTGCGCCGCGACACTTCGTAGAGCGCAACGGTGCCGGCCATCGCGACGTTGAGCGATTCGCCGTGCTGCGGGATCGAGGCCGTGACGTCGCGAGGGACGTCTGACGGAAGTCCCTCCCGCTCCGCGCCGAGCAACAGGACGACGTCGCCGGAGAGATCGACCGCGTCGAGCGGCTCGCCGCCATGCGGCACGAGCGCGACGCGTCGCCCAACCGCTTCGTCGAACCCAACCGTCGGAACGCGGAAGATCGCGCCCATCGACGCGCGCAGCGCCTTCGGCCCCGTCGGATCGGCGCACCCCGCCGAGAGCGCGACGCCGGCGCCGAAGGGATCCGCCGCCCGCAGGAGCGTCCCGACGTTCCCCGGGTCCGTGACGCGCCAGAGCGCAACCGTCACGGGCCGCGCCCCGCGCGGCAGGTCGTCGCGCCGAAAGACCGCCACGACGCGCGGGGGATGCGCGAGATCGGACACCTCGGCGAGGAGCTCCGGCTCGACCGTCTCGCCCGCCACGAGCAGCTCGACCGGCTCGATGCCGGCCGCGGCCTCCACGAGGTCTTCCCCCTCGACGACGAAGAGGCCGAGCTTGTCGCGCCAGCTCCGCTCGCGGAGCTTTCGGACGAGCTTCAGCCTCTCGTTGTCGCGGGAGGTGATCAGGCTTCGAGCGCGGCCTTCGCCTGCGCCGCGATCGCGCCGAACGCGGCCGGATCGCTGACGGCGAGGTCTGCGAGCACCTTCCGGTCGAGCTCGATCCCCGCCTTGGAACAGCCGTTGACGAACTGGTTGTACGAGAGCCCGTGGGCCCGGGCCGCAGCGTTGATCCGTGTGATCCAGAGCCGCCGGAACGTCCGCTTCTTGACCTTCCGGTCGCGGTAGGCGTAGACGAGCGAGTGCTCGACCTGCTCCTTCGCGTAGCGGTAGTGGGAGTTCTTGTACCCCCAGTACCCCTTCGCCTGATCGAGGATCTTGCGGCGCTTCTTCTGCGCGTGGACTGATCGCTTGACGCGGGGCATCAGCGGATCCCCAGCATCTTCTTCAGCGCGCCCCGGTCTGCACCGGTGACCTCGATCTCCTTGCGGAAGCCGCGCCTACGCTTCGACGACTTCTTCTCCAGGTTGTGGCTGCGCATCGTCGGCCGCCTCAGGATCCGGCCGGTCCCGGTCACCTTGAAGCGCTTCTTCGCTGCGCTGCGTGTCTTCGTCTTCGGCATCTCGTTTCACTCCTGCGTTCTTCGTTGGGCCCAGCACCATCACCATGTTGCGCCCGTCGAGAAGCGGCTGGGACTCGATCGCCCCGATCTCCTTGACGTCCTCGGCGAGGCGGAGGAGCAGGTCGCGACCGCGCTCCGGATGGGTCGTCTCGCGACCCCGGAACATGATCGTCACCTTGACCTTCGCGCGCTGGTTCAGGAACCGCTCGACGTGCCCCTTCTTGGTGTTGTAGTCGTGCTGGCCGATCTTCGGCCGGAGCTTGATCTCCTTGACCTGGATCTGGCTCTGGTGCTTCCGCGCCTGCTTCGCCTTCTGCTCCTGCTCGTACTTGTACTTCCCGTAGTCCATGACCTTCGCGACCGGCGGGTCCGCCTGGGCGGCAACCTCGACGAGGTCGAGGTTCTTCCCGTAGGCGTACTCGCGGGCCTCGTCGGACGTCTTGATCCCGAGCTGGGCTCCGTCTGAGTCGATCAGGCGTACGCGTGGCACCCGGATGGCGTCGTTGATGCGCGTCAGGTCCCGGTTGACCGGGCGGACGGGCTCGATCGGCCTGCGCCGGGGCCTCAAAGACTGATCACCAAGTGGGGCTTACTCCTCCTCCGAGTCGACAACATGCGGCGGCCCGATCCTCGTCGCTTCCGACTCGGTTGAACCCCACGCGGGCGCTCGGCCCGGGAGGTGAGGAACGGGTCCGCTCCTGCTTTTCAGGCTTCAAAGGGTAGCAAGCTTGGCGACGAGATCCGCAAGTCCGAGCGTCTCCTGCGCTCCGCCCCGCTCCCGGACGGCGAGGCTCTCCTCCGACTCGCGATCGCCGAAGACGATCACGTAGGGGATCTTCTCGAGCTCGGCCGCCCGGATCCGCTTGCCGATCGTCTCGGTCGGCTCGTCCACGTCGACGCGGTACCCCGCCTCTCGCAGGCGAAGGGAGATCGTCTGCGCGCCGTCGTGGTGTGCCCCTCCCACCGGCAGGATCCGTACCTGGACGGGCGCGAGCCAGAACGGGAAGGCGCCGCCGTAGTGCTCGATGAGGATGCCGATGAACCGCTCGAACGACCCGAAGAGCGCCCGGTGAATGACGAACACCGGCCGCTCCGTGTTGTCGGCCGCCATGTACGTGAGCCCGAAGCGGGCCGGCATCTGCCGGTCGAGCTGGATCGTCCCAAGCTGCCATGAACGCCCGAGCACGTCCGTGATGTGCAGGTCGATCTTCGGCCCGTAGAAGGAGCCCTCGCCGGCGCCGACCACATAGGGGATGTCGTTGCGCTCGAGCGCCGCCTGGAGCTCGCCCTCCGAGAAGTCCCATTCGTCGTCGCTCCCGAGCTTGTTCTCGGGACGCGTCGAGAACTCCGCCCGCGGCTCGAGCCCGAAGAGGCCCATGAGGAAGCGCAGGTAGTCGATGCAGGCGTCGAGCTCGGCCGGGATCTGCTCCTCGGTACAGAAGATGTGCGCGTCGTCCTGGGTGACGTGGCGGACGCGCGTGAGCCCGTGCAGCGCTCCCGCGAGCTCGTTGCGGTGGAGCGGCGCCGCCTCTGCATACCGGATCGGCAGGTCCCGGTAGCTGCGCAGCTGCGAGCCGAACAGCAGCATGTGCCCCGGGCAGTTCATCGGCTTGATGCCGTAGACCTGCTCGTTCTCGAGCGGGATGACGAACATGTTCTCCCGGAACTTCGCCCAATGGCCCGAGATCTCCCAGAGGCCCTTGTCGTAGATGAGCGGAGTCTTCACCTCGAGATACCCGCGCGCGAGGTTCTCTCGCCGGCGGAGATCCTCGAGCACGTTGAAGACCACCATCCCTTTGGGATGCCAGAACGGCGACCCGGGCGAGTGCTCGTCGAAGTGGAAGAGGTCGAGTTGGTTCCCGAGACGGCGGTGGTCGCGCGCACGCGCCTGCTCCTGCCGCTCGAGGTACGCGTCGAGATCCTCCTTCGCGTAGAAGGCGGTCCCGTAGATGCGCGTCAGCTGCTTGTTGTGCTCGTCGCCGCGCCAGTACGCCCCGGCGAGCCCGGTCAGCTTCAGCGCCTTGATCGGCTTCGAGTTCTGCAGATGGGGGCCGCGGCAGAGGTCCGTGAAGTCGCCCTGGGTGTAGAGCGAGATGTCGCCCTCGGCGGTGTCGATCAGCTCGAGCTTGTACGGGTCGTCCTGGAAGAGCCGCCGTGCCTCGTCCCGCGAGACGTCCTGCCGAGACCACGCGCGGCCCTCCTTCAGCTCGCGGTCGATCTCGGCCTGAATCCGGTCCAGGTCCTCCTCCCGGATCGGGTCCGGGAAGTCGAAGTCGTAGTAGAAGCCGTTTTCGATCGCCGGCCCGATCGCGAGCTTCACACCCGGGTACAGATGCGTGACCGCCTCCGCGAGGAGATGCGACGAGGAATGCCGGAGGACTGCGAGAGCGTCCGGGTCGTCCTTGTCGCGGGTGGTCAGGATCTGGATCGGCTCGCCGTCGCGAAGCGGTTGCCGCAGGTCGAGCAGGTGTCCGTCCGAGCGAACGAGGACAGCCTGTTCGGCGAGCTTCGGACCGATCGCGCGCGCGGCGTCGAGGCCGGTCGCACCGTCGGGAAGTTCGAGTTTCGAATCGTCGGGGAGATAGACGCGCATGCGAACCGGGAAGGATATGCACGCCGGCGACCCACTTAGCCGGAGAAAAGATTTCCATCTTGCGGAGGAATTTGCTCTACGGGTGATGAAAACGTCCGATGACGGGCGCATACTGCGCACTGTCGTTGCCACCGAACTCGCCCAATAGGAGGAGGCAGATGGCGACAAGGAAAAGAACCGGGACGAAACGGACGGCCGCGAAGCGGTCGCCCGCGAAGCGTCGGCCCGCCGCCAAGCGGAGCACCGCGAAGCGGACCACGGCCAAGCGGACGACCGCCAAGCGGACGACCGCGAAGCGGAGCACCGCCAAGCGCAAGACCGCGACCAAGCGGAAGACCGCTGCGAAGCGGACGACCGCCAAGCGGACGACCGCGAAGCGCAAGACCGCGACCAAGCGGAAGTCCACCGCGAAGCGGAAGACCGCTGCGAAGCGGACGACCGCCAAGCGGACGACCGCGAAGCGCAAGACCGCGACCAAGCGGAAGTCCACCGCGAAGCGGAAGACCGCTGCGAAGCGGACGACCGCCAAGCGGAGCACCGCCAAGCGGACGACCGCGAAGCGGCGCCCCGCAAAGCGGAAGGCTGCGGCGAAGCGCACCACCGGTCGCCGCACCGGTCGCAAGAGCTCCGGTCGTACCAGCTCCCGGGCGACACCAGATGCAACACGTCGCACGGGAGCGGCCGGATCAACGGGCACGGCGGCACGCGCGCGGTCCGGCGCGAGCCGCTCCGGTTCCACCGGCACCTCGGAGGAGACCCTGACACCGGGCACGGGCTATCAAGAGCCGGCGCCGATGCCGGAGATCCTCGGGGGTATGGGTTCGAAAGAGCCCTCGCCGTTCCCCACGCGTGACGAGTCGAACTAGCGTCGACTCGGCGGAGCAATCCGTGGCGAGAGGGCCCCGTCAGGGGGCCCTCTCGCGTTTCGGGCACCGCGCCCGCCGCCGCCTCCGGCCGCCGCTGTAAGGCCGGTACCAGGTACGCCGACGAAACGTTCACGGCATCGTCACGGCGCGGCGGGCGATATCGAGGCTGCTCGAACGCGATCCGAGCCGAAGCCGTTTCGTCGTCGGTAACCCTCTGGTACGCGTACCTGGTACCGGCCGTGTGCCGGGTGCCCGCTACGCGACGGGGAGCTCGATCCGGAAGATCGCGCCCCGCCCCCGCCCACCGGAGCGCGCGCTCGCGCGCCCGCCGTGCACGCGGGCGACCGCGGCGACGATCGAGAGGCCGAGCCCGACCCCTCCGCTCGCGCGCGACCGCGACGCGTCCGCGCGATAGAAGCGCTCGAAGATCCGGTCGAGCTCCTCCGGCGTCAGCCCGGGGCCGTTGTCCTCGACCTCGATCACCGCGCGGCCCCGTTCCCGCATCACGCGAACGGACGCGGGCGCGCCGGCGGGCGTGTGGGAGCGCACGTTCGAAAGGAGGTTGTCGACGATCTGGCGCAGCCGGTCGCGGTCGCCGAGCACGGCGACGGACACGGACGCAAGCTCGAGCGGCCGCCCCGGGTCGAGCGCGCGCGCCGCGTCCACCGCGTCGTGGACGAGCTCGTCGAGCTGCACGCGCTCTCGCTCGAGCGGACGCCCTTCGTCCAGGCGGGCGAGGAGGAGGAGATCCTCGACGAGCACGCTCATCCGCTCGGTCTCGCGCGTGATCCCGGTCATCGACCGCTCGAGGTCCTCCGGCCTGCTCTGCGCGCCGCGGGAGAAGAGCTCCGCGTAGGCGCGCACCGCGGCGAGCGGCGTCCGAAGCTCGTGCGAGGCGTCGGCGACGAACCTCCGCAGGCGCGAGTCGGAGGCCTCGATGCGCCCGAGCATCTCGTTGATCGCGCTTCCGACCCGGCCGACCTCCGTCCGCTCGTCGTCGACGTCGACGCGGTGGGAGAGATCGCCCGCCGTGATGGCGGCGGCGGTCGCCTCGATCTCGCGCAGCGGCCGCAGGCCGATCCGGATGATCCAGAGCGAGAGAGCCACCATCGCCCCGAGCACGGCTGCCGTGACGAGCAGCTCGATGAGGAGCAGCCGGTGCAGCGTGTTGTCCTCGCTCGAGAGCGGCGCCGCGATGAGGAGGACGTAGCCGGGGAAGTCACCCTCGATCGACGCGCGCACGCGGTAGCGCATCTCCCCGTCCATCGAGGAGACCGTGATGAACCGGACGTGGTCGCCCTCCGAGGTGTTCGCGTGCGCGGGCAGCGAGATCTCCTGCGGGATCTTCGGCGGCGACGCCGCCTTGGCGCCGGGGAACGCCCGGCCGCAGTTCCAGTTGCGGTAGACGACGCCGGTGTTCGTGCGGATCTCGACGCAGTCGTTCGGCACCGTCGCGTCCTCCGGCCCGCGGTCCGGCTCGTGGCCGAACACCGCGCTCTCGACTCCCGGATGCACCTGATTGAGCGTCGCGTCGACGCGATTGAGCAGGAAGGAGCGAAGCTCGGAATAGGTCGCGATGTCGGCCGCGACCAGCCCGATCGCCGCGAGGGCGATGACGCCCAGCACGAGACGGGTCCGGAGGCTCACCTACGCGTCGCCGGCTTCGAGCATGTATCCGGCCTGCCGCACGGTCCGGATGAGCGGCGGCCCGTGCTTGTTCAGCTTCCGCCGGAGGTAGCTGACGTACGTCTCGACGACGTTCGAGTTGCCGCCGAAGTCGTAGCGCCAGACGTTCTGGAGGATCTGGTGCTTCGAGAGCACACGCCTCGGATTGAGCATGAAGTAGCGGAGGAGGTTGAACTCGGTGCCGGTGAGCTCGACGCGCGCGTCGCCGCGGAACACCTCGTGCCGCTGCTCGTCGAGCACGAGGTCGGCGAAGGTCAGCGTGTCGCCGGGGAGATCGCTCTGCGTGCGGCGGAGGATCGCCTGTACGCGGGCGACGATCTCCGCGAGGCTGAAGGGCTTCGTGACGTAGTCGTCGCCGCCGGCGCGCAGCGCCTCGACCTTGTTCTCGACCGTGTCCTTGGCGGTGAGGAAGAGGATCGCGGTCTTGAACCCGCGCTCGCGCATACGCCTCCCCACCTCGATGCCCTCGAGGTCCGGGAGCATCCAGTCGAGGACGACGAGGTCGGGCTCGCGCTCGGCCACCGCCCTGAGCGCGTCCCGACCCGCGGTCGCCTCGTCGACCTCGAATCCCTCGTAGCGGAGCGCGGTCGCGACGGCGTCGACGATCGAGGGCTCGTCGTCGACGACCAGGATCCTCTGGCTCATGCTCTCAGCCTCTCACCGCTTTCTGTGAGTCGGCTGAGAGTATCGCCTACGCGTGGATCTTCGCCACCGCCCTCCGGTCGACGGCGAGGATGCTCTCCGGAAGCGGGGCGAAGCGGAGCCTCGGGCCGAACGCCTGCCCCTTCGTCACCGCCCAGAGGATCATCCTCTTCAGCGCCGGCGCCTTCGACGTCGACCTCGGAGCGATCACGTAGGTGAACGTCGAGATCGGGTAGGCGCTCGCGAACCTCCCCGGCGGGTTCACGATCGACAGCGAGTCGTCCGACGCCGGCTTGCGGTCGCTCGTCGCCGCCGCGAGGATCCCGCGGAGCCCGGGCGTCGTGAACCTTCCCGCCCTGTTCTGCACGGCGAAGTACTTCAGGTGGCTCGCAAGCGCGTAGGCGACGTCGACGTAGCCGATCGCGCCCGGCGTCTGCGACACCTGGGCGGCGACCCCGGAGCTTCCCCTGCCCGAGGTTCCCGTCGGCCAGCTCACGGCGACGCCGTTCCCGACCTTCGCCTTCCACGCCGCGCTCACGCTCGAGAGGTAGTCGGTGAAGTTGTACGTCGTGCCGGAGTTGTCGGAGCGGTGCACCGGCGTGATCCGCGTCGACGGCAGGCTCACGCCCGGGTTGAGCTTCCTCAGCGCCGGGTCGTCCCAGCGCGTGATCCGGCCGCTGAAGATCCCCTCGAGCGTCACCCCGTTCACGTGCAGGAGGCTCTTCGCCCCCGGCAGGTTGTAGACGACCGAGGTCGCCGAGAGCGCCCACGGGATCTGAATGCAGCCGTGACACCCGGCGAACTGATCCTTCGTCAGCGGCGCATCGCTCGCCCCGAAGTCGACCTGCCGGGTCGAGATCGCCTGGATCCCGCCGCCGGAGCCGATCGGGTTGTAGTCGACGGTGTAGCCGTACGCCTTGCCGATCGCGGGCGTCCACTGGGCGACGAGCGGCGCGACGAACGTGCTCCCCGCTCCGCTCAGGACGGTGCCGTTCGACCGGCCGCGGGCGACGCCTGCCACGAGCGCGGCGACCGCCGCAACCGCGATGATCGCGATGACCGCGATGACGCTCTCTCTCTTTCGCATCGGAATCGACCCCCTCGTTTGACGTTCCCACTTCATGTAGCACCGGCGTCGGGGTCTCGAACCTCCGAAGCCGGCCAAACTGGAGACGGTCCGGTGACGATGTGGTGACGGCCTCCATCCTCCAGCCCTTCACGGCGTGGACGGCCGCCCTCCTCGTCGGCATCGGCTTCGCCGTCGGGGCGTTCGGCACCGTGGTCGGCGCCGGCGGCGGGTTCATCCTCACGCCGATCCTGCTCCTGCTCTATCCGCACGACTCGCCGACGACCATCACCGCGATCAGCCTGGCGGTCGTGTTCTTCAACGCGGCGAGCGGCTCGGCGGCGTATGCGCGGCAGCGGCGGATCGACTACCGGAGCGGCATCGTGTTCGCGCTCGCGACGCTTCCCGGCGCGGTCGGGGGCGCTCTCGTCGTCGGCCTCGTGTCGCGGCGCGTCTTCGACGGGATCATGGGCGGCGTCCTCGCCGTGCTCGCCGTGTGGCTCGCCGTGGGCGAGCGCTGGCCGCTCGCGGTGCCGGAGAACCGGTTGCGCCGCGGCGCGCTCTACAGCCTCGGCGTCGGCTTCATCTCGAGCTTCCTCGGCATCGGCGGCGGCGTCATCCACGTGCCGCTGCTCGTGCGCGCGCTCGGCTTCCCGACGCACGTCGCGACGGCGACGTCGCATTTCGTCCTCGCGGTGATGGCCGGCGCGGGGTCGATCACGCACATCGTGCTCGGCAGCTTCCACGGGCACGGCCTGCGGAGGACGGTCGCCCTCTCGGCCGGCGTCGTCCTCGGGGCGCAGTTCGGGGCGCACGTCTCGCTGCGGCTTCGCGGCGCCGTCATCCAGTGGCTGCTCGCGGTCGCGCTCCTCGCTCTCGCGGCGCGGCTCCTCCTAGCTGCCTGACGTCACGGCGACACGTGCGCGCGCGCCGCGGACGAGGCGCTTCAGCGTCTCGAGGTCGTACGCCCCGTAGTGGCGGCGGCCGTTCACGAAGAACGTCGGCGTGCCGGAGACGCCGCTCAGGTCGGCGCCGTCGACGTCCTCGGCGACCCGTGCGGAGCCGGCGTGATTCTCGACGTCCGCGGTGAAGCGGTCGACGTCGAGGCCGATCCGCTCGGCGTAGCCGATGAGATCGGCCGGCGCGAGGTGGTCCTGGTGCGCGAGGAGGACGTCGTACATCTCCCAGAACCTCCCCTGCGCGGCAGCCGCCTCCGACGCCTCGGCGGCGAGCTGCGCGTTCGCGTGCACGTCGTTCAGCGGCAGATGCCGCCACACGTAGCGCACGTCTCCGAAGTCGCGCAGCAGCTCGCGCACCGCGGGCTCGGCCATGCCGCAGAACGGGCACTGGAAGTCGCCGTACTCGACGAGCGTCACCGGCGCGTCGACGGGCCCGCGGAAGTGATCCCGGTCCGGGTCGACCGGAACGGCGAGGTCGACGAGCGGCTCGCCCGTCCCGAGGAGCGCACGCAGGCGCAGCCTGCGCGGCAGGAACGTGGTGGCGCGGAACACGAGCCACGTGGCGAGAGACGAGAACAGGGCGGCGCTGAGGACGCCGATCTTCGCCTCGGCGAGCTGCTGCCCGCGGAAGGCGAGCGAGCCGATCAGGAGCGAGACGGTGAAGCCGATCCCGGCGATGGCGCCGCCGCCTGCGAGCGACGCCCACCCGACGGGCGGCCGCACGCGACCCCGGGTCGCCTTGCCGACGAGATAGCCGCCGCCGACGATGCCGAGCGGCTTGCCCGCGACATAGCCGAAGAGGATGCCGAGGGTGATCGCCGAGGAGAACGCGCGGCCGAGGAAGCGCGCGTCGACCGCGACACCCGCGTTCGCGAGCGCGAAGAGCGGAACGATGACGTAGCTCGTCCACGGGTGGAAGAGCTGCTGCAGCCGCTCGTTCGGCGAGATCGCGGTCGTGACGCCGATCCGCGCGTCCCGCGCGAGCTCGGGCGTCGGCTGCTCGCGGAAGAGCCGGAAGAGGTCGGTTGCGCGCTCGAGGTCGCCGCGCGCCGCCGGCGCCGCCGGCGTGAGCAGGCCGATCGCGAGCCCGACGACGATCGGATCGACGCCCGAGGTCGTCAGCGCGATCCAGGCGGCGACGCCGAGGATCGCGCAGGTGAGGCCGCGCGCGATCTTCGCGCGGACCGAGCCGACCATGACGAGGACGAGCACGAGGGCGAGGACGATCGGCCACGCGCGCACGTGCGCCGAATAGGCGATCGCGATGACGAGCAGCGCGAGCAGGTCGTCGACGACGGAGACGGTGAGCATGAACGCGCGCAGCCGCTGCGGGAAGCGCTTGCCGACGAGCGCGAGCATCCCGAGCGCGAACGCCGTGTCGGTCGAGATGGCGGCGCCCCAGCCGTGCGCCGAGCTCTTGCCCGCGTTGATCGCGAGGAAGATCGCAGCGGGAACGAGCATCCCCGCCGCGCCGGCGGCGGCCGGTAGCGCCAGCCGGCGCCGGTCGCGGAGCTCGCCCATGTCGAACTCGCGGCGCGCCTCGAGCCCGACGACGAAGAAGAACAGCGTCATGAGACCGCTGTTGATCCAGTACTGGAGGTCGTGCGTGACGCCGTGGCCGCCGATGCGGATCGAGAGAGTCGAGCTCCAGACGCGCTCGTACGACGCCGCGTCGACGTTCACCCAGACGAGCGCCGCGACGGCGGCGCCGAGGAGGACGGCCGCACTGCCCGTCTCCGTGCTGAGGAACGAGCGCAGCGGCGTCTCGAGGTTCCGCACCCATGCGGTGCGCCCCGTGTAGGGCGCCGCCTCGACCGCGCTCATTCGGGTGTGGCGTCGTCGGCCGTGACGAGGTCTGCGTATTCCGGGTGCCGCCGGATGAAGGCGGCGACGAACGGGCAGACGGGGACGACCTTCAGCCCCCGCTCCCGCAGGTCGTCGAGCGCGCCGCGGACGATCTCCGTGCCGAGGCCGCGCCGCTTCGGCTCGACCTCGGTGTGGACGAGCGCGAGCGCGCCCGGCAGGGCGCGATAGCGGATCTCGCCCACGAGCTCACGGTCGTCCCGCAGCTCGTACCGGAGCTCGGCGGGGTTGTCCGAGACGCGCAGCGCCATCGCGGGAGCGTACGCGCCCGCGGGGTGTCAGCGGCGCTGCGCCGACGCGCCGGGATCCGCCGCCGCGACGAGGTCCCGTGCGAGCTCGAGCGCGCCGAGGACACCGGCGCGGTCGCCGAGCGCCGGCGGGACGACGTCGGGGAGCGCGACATAGCCGGCGGCGAGCTCCGGCATCCGCCGCCGGATGCGATCGAGGAGGCCCGGCTCCTTCAGCACGCCGCCGCCGATCACGATCAGCTCGGGCGAAAGGACGGTGACGAGATTGAGAAGGCCGAGCGCGAGGTAGTCGGCCTCGAGCTCGAGCGAGCGCCCGCCGCCGCGCGCCTTCAGCGCGACACCGGATGCGAGCCCCTCGAGGCAGTCGCCGTGGTAGGGGCAGACGCCGGGGAAGGGGTCGCGCTTCCGGTCGTGCGGGACGCGCATGTGGCCCATCTCGGGGTGGGCGAGGCCGTGCAGGAGCTTCCCGTCGGTCATGGCGCCGCCGCCGATGCCGGTCCCGACGGTGACGTAGACGAAGGTGTCGATGCCCGTCGCGGCTCCGAAGCGGTGCTCGCCGAGCGCGGCCGCGTTCACGTCGGTGTCGAGCGCGACGGGGACGTCGAACGCCGACACGAGGTCGACGCCCTGCCAGCCCGGCTTCGGCGTCGCGCCGATCCGCCCGTGCCGCAGGTCGACCGGGCCGAACGACCCGATGCCGACGGCGTCGAGCGGGCCGCTGCGCGTCAGGAACGCGACCGCGCGGGCGAGCGTCTCCTCCGGCGCGCCCGTCGGGAACACGGTCTCGTCGACGATGTCGCCGGCGCCGGTGCCGACGGCACAGACCCACTTCGTCCCGCCCGCCTCGATGCCGCCGAGCAGCACCGGTTCAGCCGCCGGCCGCTTCCTCTTCCTCCACCGTGCGCTCCGCCGTCGGGAAGATCTCGAGCCGCTCGTCCGGGATCGGCTTCCCGCTCTCGACGGAGAGGCCGTACGTGCCGGCGGCGAGCCGAGCCTCCGCGCGCTCGAGAGCCGCGAGCTGGCCGCGAAGATCGTCGGAGAGCCCTTCCTCGAGCTCGTCGATATAGAGGTCGGTGCCGAGGTTCGCCGGGTCCTCGTCGTCCGACTCCTCGGCGTCGTCCTCGTGCCGGTAGCCGGCGAGGCCGCGCTCGATGCGGGTGCGCTCGGCGGCGAGAAGCTCTTTCGCGCGTTCGGGGTCCATGGCGTGACCCTACCGATCCAGGTCGAGCCGCGCGGCCTCCAGGTCGAGGTCCCGCTGGACGTCCTGCATGACGTTGTCGTCGATCAGACGCCGGTTTCGGAGGTCGACGAGCGCCGCCTGCTCGGCGGCGATGAGCTCGCGCATGACGCGCTGGTAGGCCACGGAGCGCTCCTCGATCGCGCCGTCGTCGTCCTCGTCGAAACGCGCGCGAAAGCGGTTGGCGCGGAACGTGTACGCGCCGCGCAGCCGCTCGGCGGTGTCCTCGCGGACGGCGCCGTCGGCGACGAGCTCCTCGAGGCGCCGCAGCGCCGCCTCGGCCGCCTTGATCCGCGCCTTCGCGTCCTCGCGGACGACGCCGCCGTCGTCGTGGACGTCAAGCGTCCCGATCAGCACCGGGAGCGTCAGCCCCTGGACGACGAGCGTCGCGACGATCACCGCGAACGTGAGGAAGACGATCAGCTGCCGGTCGGGAAAGCTCGTCGGCAGCGCGAGCGCGGCAACGAGCGAGACCGCGCCCCGCATCCCGGCCCACGAGATGACGGCGAGGAACTGCCAGGGCGGGTACGGGTCGCGTTCGCGGATTCGCCGGGATGCGGCGCGCGGGATGTAGGCGGCGAGCGGCACCCAGGCGATGCGCGTGGCGACGACGACTGCGGACACGAGCGCGGCGTACGCGACGAGCTTCGTCGTCGACAGTCCCGAGAGCGCGTTGACGATGCGGTGGAGCTGGAGGCCGACGAGGGTGAAGAGCAGCGCGTTGACGAGGAACACGAAGATGTTCCAGAACGAGTCGCCGACGAGTCGCGTCCGCTCGTTCGTCAGCTCCGGCGTGTGCCAGCCCATGTACACGCCGATCGTCACGGCCGCGAGGACGCCCGAGACCCCGATCGCCTCGGCCGGCAGATACGCGAGGTAGCCGCTGAGGACGGCGATCGCGACCTCGACCGGCGGGTCGTCCAGCCGTTTGCGCACCTGGCGCACCACGTAGCCGACGGCGAGCCCGACGGCGATGCCGCCCGCGACGTTCAGCACGATCCGCCCCGAGGTGTCGAGGAGCGAGAACGTCCCTCCGACCGCCGCTCCGATCGCCGCCTTGTACAGGACGAGCGCGGTGCCGTCGTTGACGAGGCTCTCGCCTTCGATGAGGGAGACGATCCGCCGGGGCGCGCCGACACGGCTCGCGATCTCCGTCGCGGCGAGGGCGTCGGTCGGCGAGACGATCGCGCCGAGCGTGAACGCCACCGGCCACGGCAGGTGGATCCATGCGTGCGCGACGACGGCGACGGCCGCCATCGTCGCCCCCACGAGGCCGAAGGCGAGCAGCGCGACCGGGCGCTTGTTCGTCCGCAGCTCGCGCAGCGAGGTGAAGAACGCGCCCGAGTACAGAAGGGGCGGCAGCACGCCGACGAGAACGATGTCCGGCGGCAGCGACACCTGCGGCAGGCCGGGGACGAAGCCGAGGATGACGCCGCCGAGCACGAGCAGGATCGGGAGCGGCAGACGCAGGACCGGGACGAGCGCGAGAAGCGCCCCGGCGCCGACGAGCAGGCCGAGAAGCTCGAGGTCCTGATGTGCGCCGAGGTGCACGAGCCGAGCTTAGAACGCCTGCGGCCCGGTGCCGCCCTAGTCGAGCGCGGGCTCGAGCCGCCGCGCGCGCATGGTCGGGATGAGCAGCCCGGCGAGCGCGCAGACGACGAGGAACGCTGTCGCGAGAACGAACGAGTCGGTGAAGCCGGTCACCGTCGGCAGCCCGTCGCTCGCGACGTGGTCGGAGATGAGCGTCGCCGTGATCTGTCCGCCGATCGCGCCGCCGATCGTGCGCATGACGGTGTTCATCCCGCCGGCCGCGCCGGTCTGGTGCGGCTCGACGGCTTGGACGATGAGGTTTCCGAGCGCGGCGAACGCGAGCCCGATGCCGACGCCGAGGAGCGCGGTCGAGATGAGGAGCTCGTACGGGTGCCGGTGCGCCGCGGCGATGATCCCGAATGCCACCGCCGTGATCGCCGAGCCGGCGACGGCGGCGCTCTTCGATCCGAACCGGCGCGCGATCACTCCCGCGGCGAAGCCCATGACCACCATTCCCGCGGTCGAGGGCAACAGGTAGAGGCCCGAGACGACGACCGACGCGCCGAAGCCGAAGCCCGTGCTCGTCGGCAGCTGCGCGAACTGCGGGAAGACGATGAAGGACGAGTACATTCCCGCGCCGAGCAGGAACGCGGTGAGGTTCGTCGTCCACACGCCGCGGATGCGCATCATCGCCATGTCGATGAGCGGCTCCTCGCTGCGCGCCTCGACGGCCACCCAGGCCGCGCAGACGGCGAGCCCGCCGACGAGGAGGCCGAGCGTCTTCGACGAGCCCCAGCCCCATGTCGTCGTCTCGCTGATCGCGAGCAGCACGGCGGAGATGCCGACGCTCATGAGGGAGGCCGCTGTCCAGTTGACGCGGCCGGGCACGCGCACCGGCGACTCGGGGACGAAGCGCCAGGTGCAGAAGGTGGCCGCGACGATGATCAGCAGCGGCATCCAGAAGAGCCATTGCCAGGCGAGGTGCTCGACGATGAGCCCGCCCGCGACGATGCCGAAGCCCGCGCCGATGCCGAGGATCGCTGATAGGAGACCGATGCTGCCGGCGACCTGCTCGCGCGGGAACTCGTCGCGGACGATGCCGAACGAGAGGGGGAAGATCCCGCCGGCGACGCCCTGCACGACGCGTGCGGCGATGAGGAGGCCGAGCGAGTGCGACACGGCGGCGAGCAGCGTTCCCGCGCCGAGGAGGACGAGGGTCCAGACGAGCACCTTCTCCTTGCCGTACATGTCGCCGAGTCGGCCGAGAATGGCGGTGCCGACGGAGGCGGAGAGCAGGTAGCCCGTGAGGAGCCACGCGACGCCGCTCTCCGAGGCGTGCAGGTCGTGCTGCAGCGTGGGCAGCGCCGGCAGGACGGCGGAGCTGAGGACGGAGTACGCGACGCCGGCCGTCGCGAGCACTGCGAGCGTCACCTTCGGATGTGCGCGCTCCTCCACGGCTTCCAACCGTACAGTTGCGCGATGATCGTGCACCCGCCGGCGGTCGCGCTCGTCGTCCTCGACGGCGGCGACATCGTCCTCGTGCGCCAGCGGCGCCCCGGCGCGGACGGGGAGGTGCTGGAGGTGCCGGCGGGGAAGGTCGAGACCGGGGAGTCGGCGACGGCCGCTGCAGACCGCGAGCTGGCGGAGGAGTGCGGGCTCGCCGTCTCCGCATGGGTCGAGCTCGGCTCGTTCTGGGCCGCGCCGGCGTACTCGACCGAGCGCGTGACGGTGCTGGCGGGGACGTGCTCCGGGACGGCCGAGGCGCCGCGCGACGCGGACGAGGAGATCGAGGTTGTCCGGTTACCGGCCGCGGAGGCGCTCCTTCGCGTCGAGGACGCCGGATCCGTGGCGGCACTCGGCCTGTGGATGGTGCGAAACTAGCGCTGATGGATCTCGACGAGACGTTCGTCTGGGTCACGACGCGCAAGCTGAAGCCGGGCACGCGCGAAGCGTTCAGCCGCTCCTGGAGGCCGCGCGCGTTCCCGAAGGGGATGCTGCGCGCATACGAGCTGTACTCGCCGGACGGGAACGAGGTCGTCGGCATCTCCGTCTGGGACTCGGCCGAGTCCCGTGACGCCTACCGCACGTCCGACGTCGAGTCGGAGCGCCGGCGCGCCATGGCCCCCTACGTGCTCGAAGAGAACTCCGGCTTCTACCTCGGCCGCGAACTTCGCATTCCGAAGACATAAATGGGGACAGTCCCCATCACGGGACCGCGAGGGTCTCGTGACGCCGCCGTGGCGCGGCGGGTGCTACTGGCCGCCGGCCGCGTTCAGCCGGGCGAGGCCGCGGGCGACGCGGGCGCAGGCCCGCGCGAGCTCAGCCGCCGCC
>JAGWRZ010000031.1 GCA_028876365.1 Acidobacteriota bacterium
ACGGCGGCTACGGCTTCATGGACGAGTTCGCCATCTCGCGCCTGTACCGTGACCAGAAGATCCTCGAGATCGGAGAGGGCACGAACGAGGTGCAGAGGATGGTGATCGCACGATTGTTGGGGCTCTAGCCGCCCTCGCCGCGCTCCTCTTCGCGCAAGGCGTCATCCGGCTGCGCAGGCGCGGCCGGCGGGTCGGGTGGGACCGCATCGCGCTGTTCGCGCTCGGCCTCGCGGCGAGCGTGTTCGCGCTCGTCGGGCCGATGGACACGTGGGCCGACACGCACCTCGCCGTGCACATGGCGCAGCACGTCGTCATCGGCGACGCGGCGGTCGCGGTGATGGTCCTCGCCGTGCGCGGGCCGCTGCTCGTGTTCATGCTTCCCGCGCCGGTGCTCGTCCGCGTCGCGAAGGCGCGCGCGTTCTTCTCGCTCCTGCTGCGGCCGCGTGTCGCGTTCTCGTTGTGGGCGGCGAACCTCGCGACCTGGCATGTGCCCTATCTCTACGACGCCGCGCTCCGCCATCGAGGGTTGCACGACGTCGAGCACGGCTGCTGGGTGGTCGCCGGCCTGCTCGTGTGGACGCTCCTCGTCGATCCCGGCTCGCACCGCCGGCTCACCGTCGGCGGCCGGATCGCGCTCGCGGCGGCGATGTTCGCCTGCGGGCAGATCCTCGCGGACGTGCTCGTCTTCAGCTTCCACCCGGTCTACCCCGCCTATCCGGGGCGGCTCGACCAGCAGCTCGCCGGCGTCGTGATGATGGGCGAGCAGCTGCTGACGCTCGGCGTGCTCGCGTTCGCGCTCCTCCGCCCGAGGATTCGCGGAGCGCGCCTCGTCGCCGCATGAGCCCCGGCGACTTCTCGTTCGAGCCGTTCTATCTCGTCGTCGCGGCGGCGCTGGTGGTCGCATACGTGCGCGCACGGCCGGCCGGCGGATGGCGGGCCGCCTCCTTCGCGACCGGGGTCTTCCTGCTGGCGGCGCCGCTCGACTCGCCGATGGAGACGATCGCGGCGAAGCGGCTCCTGCTCGTCCACCTCGTCCAGAACGCGCTCATCGCCGACATCGCGCCGCTTCTGATCCTGCTCGGGCTGACGCCCGCGATGAGAGCGTGGATCACGCGGCACGGCGGCGCGCGCGTGCGCGCGCGCTTTGCCATCGTCGCGTGGCTCGCGGCGTGGTACGGCACCCATCTCGCCGGCTTCTACGACTGGGCGCTGCGGACCGGCTGGGGGCTGAACGTCGAGCACGGCCTGCTCGTCGTCGGCGGATTCCTCTTCTGGTGGCCGCTCGTGTCGGGGCGGCTGCCGGCGCCGCTCGCGCTCGCCTATCTCGGGGCGGGATTCGTCGCCTCGTCGTTCCTCGGCCTCGCGTTCATCTTCTCGAGCCATCCCTTCTACGCCTTCTACGAGCACGCGCCGAGGCTGTGGGGCTTCTCGCCGGCGCGCGACCAGAATCTGGGCGGCATCGCGATGAACGGCGAGCAGACGGCGGTGTTCCTCGTCGCCATCGGGTACTACGTCTCGCAGCTGCTGAAGGAGGAGGAGCACGACGCGCGCGCGTGAGGAGACGTAGGATCGAGCCCCGTGCGCGAGCTGAAGCCCGGACTCTGGCACTGGCAGGCGCCGCATCCCGAGTGGACCGAAGGCGAGGAATGGCCCCGGGTCGTCTCCTCGTATGCGCTCGACGACGGAGAGCGTCTGCTCCTCTTCGACCCGCTCGCGGTGCCGGACGAGATCATCGCGCTCGCGTCCGCGCGCGAGCCTGTGATCGTCCTGACCGCGCCGTGGCACGAGCGCGACGCGGAGCGCCTCGTCGAGCGGCTGGGCGCGCCCGTGTACACGGAGGCCCCCGACAGCGCCGAGGACATCGTGCGCAAGTTCAAGGTCGGCCCCGAGCGCGCCGGCGACGGCAGCCCCGACGTGCGCTGGCTGAAAGACGGCAAGGGCGAGGCGCACTGGTACACGCCGGGCGACACCCTCCCCTTCGGGATCGAGGCGTTCGGCCTTCCCGGCCACAACGACGCGATCCTCTGGGTCGAGAGCGCGCGCGCCGTCGTCTGCGGCGACTCGCTCGCCGACTGGGGCGACGGCCTGCGCCCGTGGGGCCTCCTGCTCCGCATGGGCTGCGTGAGCGAGGAGGAGCTCGCCGACAGCCTCCGCCCGGTGCTCGACAAGCCGGTCGAGCTCGTCCTGCCCGCCCACGGCGAGCCCGCCGGCCGGGCGGCGCTCGAGCGCGCGCTCGCCTGAGCTCACTTCAAGAGAGATAGCCGCGACCGGTGCTACCGTCGCGCGGTGCTCTTCAAGCAGTTCGTCGACGACGACCTCGGGTGCGCGTCATACCTCGTCGGCGACGAGCACGCCGGCCTCGCGGTCGTCGTCGACCCGGCCTACCGGATCGAGCCGTATCTCGAGGAGGCGGAGCGGCGCGGCGTCCGGCTGACGGCGGTGCTCGAGACGCACACGCACGCCGACCACGTCTCGGGTCACGGCCGGCTCGCGCTCGAGCACGGCGTCCCCGTCCACGTCCACCCGGCTGCGGGAGCGGCGTTCCCGCACGAGGAGCTCGCGGACGGGACGGAGCTCGTCGTCGGCGACGTCGTCATCCGCGCCGTCCACACGCCCGGCCACCGTCCCGAGCACTGCGCGTTCGCGGTGATCGACAGGACCCGGGGCGAGGAGCCGTGGCTCGTCCTCACCGGCGACTCGCTCTTCGTCGGCGACGCGGCGCGCCCCGACCTCGCGATCGAGGCGCGCGACGGCGCCGAGGATCTCTTCCAGTCGCTCCACCGGCTCGCGGATCTCGGCGACGGCGTCGAGGTGTACCCGGGTCACGTCGCCGGGTCGCTGTGCGGCGCGGCGATGAGCTCGAAGGCGTCGACGACGGTCGGCTTCGAGCGCCGATACAACCACGCGCTCCTCGAGGATCACGACGAGTTCGTCGGCCTCGCCCTCGGTCCGCAGCCGCCGCGGCCCCCGAACATGGAGCGGATCGTCGAGCGCAACCGCGGCGCCTTCGTCGGCGCGCAGCCTCCGCTCGCGCGCATCGAGGACGCAGGCGACGCCGTCGCGCTCGACGTGCGGCCGGCGCGGGCGTTCACGGACGGGCACCGTCGCGGCGCGGTGAACGTGCCCGTGTCGGGATCGAGCTTCGCGACGAAGGCGGCGTTCGTCCTCCCCGACCGGACGGTGGTCGTGCACGCGGGCGACGAGGAGGAGGCGACGCGCGCGGTGCGCTCGCTGCACGCGGTCGGCATCTTCGACATCGCCGGCTGGCAGCCCGGCGGCGGCGACGAGCGCGTCGAGCCGGTGTCGATCGAGGAGCTGGAGCAACTGCTCGCATCCGGCGCGATCGAGGTGCTTGACGTGCGCGAGGCGGACGAGCGCGACGCCGGCTTCATCCCCGGCACCGACCACATGCCCTACCGCAACGTGCGCCAGGCGGCCGAGAACGGGCTCGTGAGCGCCAAGCCGGTCGTCACCATCTGCGAGAGCGGCGCCCGTGCGGCGGTCGCCGCGAGCGTCCTACGCGCGGCCGGCATCGACGCGCGCCCGGTGCTCGGAACGGGCATCGCCGAATGGCGGGCGCGCGGCGGCGAGGTCGCGTCCTTCCGCCGCTGCGGCGGCACCGCCTAGCTCAGGCGCTCGGCCGGATAGCCGAAGCGCGCGAGATGCGCGACGATCTCGTCGCAGTGCGCCGGGTCGCGCGTCAGGAGCGTCAGCTCGACGCCCGTCTCTCCGACCGCCACGTAGGTCGTCTCGCGTTGATGCTCGACCTCGACGACGTTGACGCGCTCCCGCGCGAGCAGCGTCAGGAGCTTCGCCAGCTCGCCCGGCCGGTCGGGCACGCGCGTGCGCAGGACGAGGTAGCGGCCCGCCGCGGCCAACCCGTGCCGCATCACCGAGATGAGGAGCGTCGCGTCGATGTTGCCGCCGGAGAGAATCGGCACGACCGTTCCGCGTCCGCCCACCTTCCCGGACAGGAGCGCGGCGACGCCGACAGCGCCCGCGCCCTCGACGACGAGCTTCGTCCGCTCGAGCAGGAGGACGATCGCCTCGCTGATCTCCTCGTCGGTCACCGACACGATCTCGTCGAGCGTGCGCTCGAGGATCGACATCGTCAGATCTCCGGGCTTCTTCACCGCGATGCCGTCCGCGATCGTGTAGCCGGCGCCGCCCGGGAGCGTGCCCGCCGCCTGGACGCCGACGACGTGCAGATCGGGCTTCACGGCGCGGAGCGCGAGCGAGATGCCCGAGGCGAGGCCGCCGCCCCCGATCGGGATGATCACGGTCGACAGCCCCTCCACCCTCTCCAGCAGCTCGAGGCCGATCGTCCCCTGCCCGGCGATGATCGCGGGGTCCTCGAAGGGATGGATGAGCGTCGCGCCCGTCTCCGACACGTACGCCTGCGCCGCCTCGAGCGCCTCCTCGATCGCCGAGCCGGTGAGCTCCACCTCGGCGCCGTAGTGGCGCGTCGCCTCGACCTTCGCCATGGCCGCGTCCTGCGGCATGAAGATGCGCGCCCGGGTGCCCACCTCCCGCGCCGCCCAGGCGACCGCCTGCCCGTGGTTGCCCGCGCTCGCGGCGACGACGCCGGATGCACGCTGGCCCTCGCTCAGCATCGAGAGCCTGTTGTAGGCGCCGCGAACCTTGAACGAGCCCGTGCGCTGGAGATTCTCCGCCTTCAGGTGCACCTCGCGGCCGCACGCGTTGCAGAGCGTCTCCGAGCGGTAGACCGGCGTGACGCGCGCGACGCCGTCGAGCCGCGCGCGCGCGGCCTCGATGTCGGCGAGCTCAGGGGTCAATGTGGAACACCTTGTCGAGGATCTCACGGACGGCGGAAAGCGGGTCGAGCTCCCTGCGCTGGACCTCGTCGAGCAGCCGGCGCAGCTCGGCGTCGTCGGCGACGGCGTGCTCGAGGTGCCTCTTCGCGCGTGCCGACGCGACGGCGAACACCTCGCCGGCGAGGTTCTTCCGCCGGCGCTCGTCGAGCCGTCCCGACTCCTCGAGGTACGCGCGATGCTCGCCGACCTTCACCCACAGCTCCCGCACGCCTTCGCCGCGCGTCGCCTCGGTGAGGACGATCGGCGGCCGCCAGTCCCGGTCGCGGTCGAGCGCGAGGATCGAGCGCACCTCGTTCAGCATCGTCTTCGCCGCCGGGTGGTCCATCTTGTTGATCGCGATCACGTCCGGGATCTCCATGATCCCCGCCTTCAGCGCCTGCACGGAGTCGCCGGAGCCCGGCATGAGGACGAGGACGACGGTGTCGGCGATGCCGATCACCTCCACCTCGCTCTGGCCGGCGCCGACGGTCTCGAGGAAGACGACGTCCTTCCCGGCGGCATCGAGGAGAAGGAGCGCCTGCAGGGCCGCCTCGGCCAGGCCGCCGAGGTGGCCGCGCGTGCCCATCGAGCGGATGAAGACCCCCGGGTCGAGGAAGTGGTCGGAGAGCCGGATGCGATCGCCGAGGAGGGCGCCCTGCGAGAACGGGCTCGACGGGTCGACGGACACGACGCCGACGGTCGTCTGCTCCGCCCGGACGAGGCGGACGAGGGCCGAGACGAGGCTCGACTTGCCGACGCCGGGGGGCCCGGTGACGCCGACGGCGTAGGCGTGGCCGGTGGACGGATACAGGTCGGCGACGACGCCGTAGGCGAGCGCGTCGCCGTTCTCGACGAGCGTGATCGCGCGCGCGAGCGCGCGCCGGTCGCCGTTGCGGACGCCGGCGGCGAGCGTTTCCCTCGTCCAGTCGCGACGCCCGGCCACGGGCGGTGACTCTAGTCAGTGCACGGGTCCGCCCGCCGCGGCTCCGCGCGGCTCGCGCGCGAGCGCGTAGCCGACGAAAGCGGCGACGAGGTAGGAGGCGGCGGCGCCTCCCCAGATGACGCGCGGACCGACGGAGTGCACGAGCGCGCCGGCGACGCCGTTCGCGATCGCCGTCGCGAGATACGTCGCGCTCATGACGAACGTGAGCGCGCGGCCGCGCAGCTCGTCGGCAGCTCCGCGCTGGACGAGGACGGCGTTGCAGACGATCGCCCCGCCGTCGCCGGCGCCTCCGACGACAACGCACGCGGCCGCGACCCAGATGTCCGGGCTCACCGCCGCTCCGCCGAAGCCGGCCGCCATCAGTACGAGGCCGCCCGCGTACGTCTTCGCCGGGCCGATCCGCTCGAGCAGCGTGCTGCCGGCGAAGCTTCCGAGCACGAGACCGCCGCCGATGGCGCCGTACAGCAGGCCGTAGCCGAAGTCGCCGGCGTGGAAGGTGTTCTTCGCGAGGAAGATCTCGGTGACGTTCGCGGCGCCGATGCCGAGACATGCGATCCCCCACCCGATGAGGACCGCGAGGAGCGGCCGCGAGCGGATGACGGCGAGGAACCCGTCCCCGAGGTCGCGCCAGTGCCCGCGCGTGAGCGCGACCTCGCTCTGGAGCATGCGCGCGGGGATGCGCGAGATGAGCACGGCGGAGAGGAGGAACGACACGCCGTTGATCCAGTAGGCAGTGTGCGGGCCGGCGGCGGCGGTGAGGAGGCCGCCGAGGATCGGCCCGATCGCCCAGCTCACGTTCTCCATCGCCTGCACGAGCGCGTTCGCGGCCGGCAGCTCCTCGTCCGGGACGAGGTTCGGGATGCCGGCGTACACGGCCGGGCGGAAGAAGCCGTTCGCGATCCCGGCGAGCGCGGCGAGGGTGACGATCGCCGCCGGGCTGCCGGTGAACGGCAGCGCGAAGAAGACCGCCGCCCGCACGAGGTCGGCGCCGATCATGAGGTTCCGCCGGCTGAGGCGGTCGATCAGCGGGCCGAGCGTGAGGCCGATGACAACGGTCGGCAGGTAGGCGACGACGAGGACGGCGCCCACCCACAGGCCCGAGTTCGTCCGGTCCTTGACGTCGATCGCGAGCGCGATCGCGGCCAGCAGCGTGCCGACGCTCGATCCGAGCGTGGCGATCGCCAACAGGCGGAAAGGCAGGTTCCGCAGAGGCAGCAGCTGACGGCTGACAGCTGTCAGGGCGCGCCGGAGGCTAGCACCCTTTTGGCTGCGTTACGAGACGCTCGTCCGGACGTGTCCGAGAGCGGAGGCGAAGAAGGCGATCTCCTCCGGCGTCCCGACGGTGACGCGGATCGCCTCGGGCGCGCCGAAGCCGGCCAGCGGCCGGACGATGACCCCCCGGCGGAGGAGCCGGTCGAACATGGCGGCGCCGTCGCCGACCTCGACGTAGAGGAAGTTGCCGAGCGCCGGCCCGGCAGGCTCGAGCCCGTGCGCGCGTAGCGTCTCGCCGAGCGCCGCGCGGCCCTCCTCGTTGAGCGCCCGCCTGCGGGCGAGCTCGTCCTTCTCGCCGATGCTCGCCCGCGCGGCGGCCTGCGCGACCGCGTCCACGTCGAACGCACGGCGGACCTTGCTCGTCGCCTCGGCGACGTCGGCAGGCGCGATCGCGTAGCCGACGCGCAGGCCGGCGAGGCCGTAGATCTTCGAGAACGTCCGGAGGACGACGACGCGCCGTCCGGCCTTGTGCAGCTCGGCGACGCCGTCGAGGTAGCCGGGGTCGTCGACGTACTCGTAGTACGCCTGGTCGACGACCGTCAGGACGTGACCGGGGAGGCGGTCGACGAAGGCGAGCAGCTCCTCGCGCCCGTTCGCCGTCCCCGTCGGGTTGTTCGGATGGCAGACGTACACGAGCTTCGTCCGCGGCCCGACCTCGGCGAGCATCGCCTCGAGGTCGTAGGTGTGGTCGCGCAGCGGCACCTTGCGCGGCGAGGCGCCGGCCTTCAGCGCATCGAGGACGTAGCTCGGAAACGACGGCCAGCCGCAGACGATCTCGTCGCCCTCCTCGAGCGTCGCCTGGGAGAGAAGGTCGATGACGCCGTCGGCGCCGCCGCCGACGATCACCTCGTCCAGGGCGACCCCGTGGTGCTCCGCGATCGCCGACCGCAGCGCGTACGCGCCGCCGTCGGGATACCGGTTCAGCTCCCGCGCGGCCCGCTCGATCGCGGCGAGCGCCGCCGGGAAGGGCGGGAACGGCCCCTCGTTCGACGCGAGCTTGACCACCCGCTCAAGGCCGAGCTCCCGCTGCACCTCCTCGATCGGCTTTCCCGGCGCGTACGGGATGAGATCCGCGATCGACCGGCGGAACAGGCTGCTTGCCACTCAGTCCGAGCCCGTGCGCTTTTTCCTCTTGAGGAGCAGCAGGCCGCCGAGCGCCGTGAGCGCCCCCGCCACCGCTCCGCCGGTGCGCGCGCTCGGCACCGCGTCCTTTGCCTTCTGCCGCGCCGCGCGCTTGCCCAGCTTGACCACGAGCCAGCCGATGACCGCGTTGCGCCTGTTGACGATGCTCATGCCCGACCTCCTTCCGGTTGGTCGAGGCTACCCGATCCCCAGAATCAATCACTCCCCGGGGCCCGCGGGCGGCATGGCCCCGAGGAGTGGGGACGAGGGCACGTCCTGCTGAATGAGATGACGCAGCCGCCGAAAACTTGCGCACCGCCTTCGCGTTCTGGGCGGAACGGGCGGACGGAGCGGCTTTTTTCCACGCCGGAGGCAGGAGCACGTGCCGCAGGCCGTAGGTGCCGGCCCCGAGCGCGCCGGCCGCGACGACGACCGCGGCGGTCTTCGTCGCGAGACCGAGGCCGCTCCAGGGGAGCGCGCCGCCGAAGGCGCGCAGGGCGGTCCTCCTCGCCCGCTGGCGGCGCGCGAGGGTCGCGCACTCCGGGCATTCGCGCAGGTGGGCGCGGAGCTGGGAGCGCTCGGCGCGGGCGAGCGCCTTGTCGAGCTGCTTCGAGATGGCGAGCTCCGCGTCCGCGCACGTCATCGCCCCCTCGAGCTGCTCGCGCAGCGCCCGCCGCGCACGGAAGACGAGCGTCTCCACCGCGCTCGTCGACAGGCCGAGCACCTCGCCGATCTCCGCGTAGGAGCGGCCCTCGATCTCGCGCAGGACGATGGCTGCGCGCTGGTTGAACGAGAGGTGCCCGAGGGCGCGGCGGATGTCCTCGGCGGCCGGGCCGTCGTCGGCGACGAGCTCGTCGGCGACGTCGTAGTCGAGCTCCACCTCCTGCGGCCGCCTGGCGGCGGTGCGGAACCGCTGGAGGCAGACGTTGTGCGCGATCTTGATCAGCCAGTTGAGCGGCGCGCGCGGGTCCTCCCCGCGCTCGAGGGCCCGGTAGGCGTTGAGGAACGTCGTCTGTGTGACGTCCTCGGCGTCGGCCCGGTTGCGGAGCATCCCGTACGCGTAGCGGTACACGTGCACCGAATGGCGCCGGTACATCCGGTCGAAGGCCTGGTCCAGGCGCGGTGCCGCCGCCATGACCGAAACGATGCCTGCTGCGGCGAAACCTTGCGCTACGCCGGCTGCTTGGCGCGCGGCTTGCGGTTCGGGATGTGGATCGCCCGGCCGAGCGCGGCCAGCCCGGCCTCCTTGATCGCCTCCGAGAGCGTCGGGTGCGGCGCCATCCCGTCCGCGACCGTCTCCACGGTCGACTCGGCGTCGATCGCGACGACGCCGGCCTCGATCATGTCGGTCACGTGCGGGCCGACCATGACGATCCCGAGCAGCTCGCCGTAGCGGGTCTCGTGGATCGACTTGACCCAGCCGACGGTCTCGTCCTGCATGACCGCGCGCGCGTTCGCGACCCACGGGAACTGGCCGACGGCGACGTCGTCGCCGTACTCCTCGCGCGCCTGCGCCTCGGTGAGGCCGACGCCCGCGATCTCGGGATCGGTGTAGATCGGGCGCGGGATCGCGCGGTTGTCGACGACGCTGTCGTGGCCGCACGCGTTCTCGGCCGCGACCTCGCCCTCGCGGAAGGCGGTGTGCGCGAGCTGCCAGTAGCCGGCGCAGTCGCCGACGGCGTAGATGTGCGGGACGCTCGTGCGGCGGCGCTCGTCGGCGGCGATGCCCGTCCGCCGGTCGAACTGCACGCCCGCGGCCTCGAGGCCGATGCCCTCGACCACGGGGCCGCGTCCGACCGACACGAGCATGAGGTCGGCCCGGAGCGTCTCCCCGTCGCCGAAGTGGATCGTCAGCTCCGAGCCGTCGTCCTCGACACGGGTGCACTGCTTGCCGAGATGGAGGGTGATGCCGCGCTTGCCGAACTGCTTCGCGAGCTCCTTGCCCGCGTCCTCGTCCTCCTGCGGGATGAGCGTGAGCATCTCGATGATCGTCACCTCGGAGCCGAAGCGGTCGAAGATCGACGCGAACTCGCAGCCGATGATCCCGCCGCCGAGGACGGCGAGCCGGCGCGGGACCCGCTCCTGCGCGAGCAGGCCGGTGGAGTCGACGCAGCGGGGCGAGTCGAGCCCCTCGATCGGCGGGCGCAGAGGGAACGATCCGGTCGCGACGATCGCCTGCTTGAAGGTGACGCTCTCGCCGCCGTCGACCGCGATCGTGTTCGCGCCGGTGAAGCGGCCGGCGCCCTTCACCCACTCGACGCCGTTCGCCTTGAAGAGACCGGCGACGCCCTGGGTCATCTGCTTGACGACGGCTGCCTTCCACGCGTTCGACGCGGGGAAGTCGAGCTTCGCCCCGGTGATCTCGACGCCGAACTTCGCGAAGTGCTCGTCCGCCTCCTTGAGCGCGAACGCGGTCTGCACCCACGCCTTCGTCGGGATGCAGCCGACGCGGAGGCAGGTGCCGCCGAGCTCGGGCTCCTTCTCGATGCACGCGACCTTCGCGCCGAGCTGCGCAGCGCGGATGGCGGCGGTGTATCCGCCCGGGCCTCCTCCGAGAACGGCGACGTCGACGTCCATGCGCTGGAGGGTAACTACAAGTGCTTGACCATCGTCACTGCAAGGGGGGACTCGGAGACGGTCTCGAATCCGAAGCGTGCGTACCAGGCGACCTGACGGGCGTCGGTGCTGAGACTGACCGCCTCGAAGCCGCTCGCGCGCGCCCGGTCGAGGAGCGCCTCGAGCAGCTCCTTGCCGGCGCCCTTTCCGCGCCGGCTCGGGACGACGGCGATCGTCAGCTCCGGCGTCTTCTCGTCGACGAAGCCGAAGCCGGGCTCGTCGGCGGTGAAGAGGCGAAACCACGCGGCGCCGTACGCGTGCGGGCCCTCCATGGCGATGACGCCGGCGTCGCCGGTGCGTCCCCAGTTGCGGATGTAGCGGTAGACGGGCCGCTCGGCGTCCTCGGAGAGGCGCCAGTGGTAGGCGTGGCGGAGCATGTCGCGCATGAAGCGCGCGTCCTGCCGGTCGGCCGGCCTCAGCACGCACCCAGTCTAGAAAGCATCACGGGGGTCCAACGATGCCGTGATGGGGACTGTCCCCCGTAGCGTCTCCCCGAGTCAGAGCTCCTGGGCGAACTGGACACGATTCCCGTCGGGGTCGTAGATGTCCAGAAGGCGCATCTCGCCCGTCAGCTCGACGACGATCCCCACCTCGACGCCGGCGTCCCGCAGGCGATCGGCCTCCTCCTTCACGTCGGGGACGTCGACGTGCGCGACCGCGCCGTCCGGCTGCGGCTCGCCCTCGACGAGGCCGATCTCCATCGCCCCGCGGCGCAGGTGCGTCCACCGCTTGCCGAAGTCGACCGCGATCTCCTCGAACCCGAGCACCTCGCGGTAGAAATGACGGCCCGCGTCGAGCTCGCGGACGTGGTACCAGACCGTCGGCCCGGCCGCGCTCAAAGCGCGAGGCCGGGATCCTCGAGGAACGCCTTGATCGTCTTCAGGAACTCCGCCCCGGTCGCACCGTCGACCGCGCGGTGATCGCACGTCAGCGTCATCGTCATCAGCGGCAGGACGTGCAGCTCCCCGTCGATAGGGACGACCTGCTCGCGCGCCGCGCCGACCGCGAGGATCGACGCCTGCGGCGGGTTCAGCACCGCGACGAACTGGTCGACCTCGAACATGCCGAGGTTCGAGATCGTGAACGTCCCGCCGTCGATGTCCTCGGCGCGCAGCTTCGCCTCGCGCGCGCGCGAGACGAGATCGCCGCGCACGGCCGCGATCTGCGCGAGCGACAGCTGCTCCGCCCCGTGCACGACGGGCACGACGAGCCCCTGCGGCGCCGCCACGGCGATGCCGACGTTCGCATTCGGGAACGAGAGGAGCGCGTCCTCGGTGTACTGGACGTTCATGCCGGGATGCCGCATGAGAGCCTGCGCGCATATGCGCGTGAGCAGATCCGTCACCGTCATGCGCACGCCCGGCTCGAGCTCGCGCCGCCGCGCGACGAGCTCGTTCGCGCGCGTCATGTCCGCGGACACGGTGAGCATGAAGGCGGGCACCGTCCACGCCTCCGTGAGCCGCCGCGCGATCGTCTTGCGCACGTTCGACAGCGGGGTCGAGGTCGCCTCGCCGGACTGCGCCGGCGCCGCGACCTTCGGCGCGGCCTGGACCTCGGAGCGCTCGACGTCCTCGGCGACGATGCGCCCCTCTGGCCCGGTGCCGCGAACGGACGCGAGGTCGACGCCGCGCTCGCGGGCGAGCCGCCGCGCGAGCGGGGACGCTTTGATGCGGCCATTGGTCGTCGTCGGCTCCTCGGAACGGCCGGGCCCGGGCCCCCGGCTTTCGACGGGCTGCACGCTGTCGGCGACAGGCTGGGGCCCCGCCCCCGTCTCTGTCACCTCGAGGCTCTCGCCTTCAGACCCGATGAACGCGATCGTCCGCCCCACCTCGACCTCGCCCTCGCCGACCGCGATCCTCAGCAGGACCCCGCTCGCCTCCGCCTCGACCTCCTGGGTCACCTTGTCGGTGTCGAGCTCGTACAGCGGCTCGCCCTTCGCCACCTGCTCGCCCTCCGACTTGAGCCAGCGGACGATCGTCCCCGACTCCATCCCCTGGCCGAGCCGCGGGAGCTTGACCTCGGTCGCCATTACTTCCCGACCGTCCGAAGCACTGCGGCGAGCACGTCGTCGGCGTGCGGGACGACGAACTGCTCCATCACCGGTGCGAACGGCAGCGGCGCGAACTTCGCGCCGACGCGCTCGACGGGAGCGTCGAGCCAGTCGAACGCCTGGTACTGGATGACCGACGCGACCTCAGCGCCGAAGCCCATGCGCGTCACCGCTTCGTGCGCGACGACGGCGCGGTTCGTCTTCTTGACGGACGAGACCAGGGTGGCCTCGTCGAGAGGCTGAAGCGTGCGCGGGTCGACCACCTCGACGGAGACTCCCTCCTTCTCCGCCTCCTCCGCCGCCTTCAGCGACTCGTGGACGAGGCGGCCGGTCGCGACGACGGTCACGTCCTCGCCCTCGCGGTGCACGCGCGCCTTCCCGATCGGGATCGGCTCGATCTTCTCGGGGACGTCGCCCTTGATCCCGTACAGCGTGCGGTGCTCGAAGAAGACGACCGGGTTGTCGTCGTAGATCGACGACCACAGCAGGCCACGGACGTCCTCGGGCGTCGAGGCGAACACGACCTTGAGCCCGGGGATGTGCACGAACCACGCCTCGAGCTGCTGCGCGTGCTGCGCGCCCGGCGACCAGCCGGCGCCGCCCTGGGTGCGGAAGACGACCGGCACGGTGAGCTGCCCGCCCGACATGTACCGGAGCTTCGCCGCCTGGTTCACGACCTGCTCGGCGGCGAGCGTCATGAAGTCCTCGTACATGATCTCGGCGACGGGGCGCATGCCCTGCATCGCCGCGCCGATCGCTGCGCCCGCGAGCGCCATCTCGGAGATGGGCGTGTTGCGCACGCGCTCCGGGCCGAACTCGTCGAGCATCCCCGCGGTGACGCCCATCGATCCGCCCATCTCGGCGATGTCCTCGCCCATGATGAAAACCTCGTCGTCCTGGCGCATCGCCGTCGACAGCGCGTCGCGCACCGCCTCGCGGTAGGAGAGCTCAGGCACCCCGAGCCTCCTGGCTTGTCGCCGGCACGCTAGACGAGCGAGCGAGGCGAGGGCAGAACAGAGAGTACGACCGAGCCGAGCGAGCGACGTTTCGCGCAGCCGGCGGCGAGAGCGCAGCGCGAAGCCGGGCTTCGCCCGGCGAAAGCGGTGCGCGGCCGGGAATCTCAGGCATAGACGTTCTTCAGCGCGTCCTCGGGCGCGGGATCGGTGCCCGACTTCGCGAACTCGACCGACGCCTCGACGATCTCCGTCACCTCGGCGTCCATCACGTCGAACTCGTCGCCGCCGATGCCGAGCTTGTCGCGCAGCATCGCGATCGGGTCGCGCGTCTCGGCGAGCTTCCGGGCCTCGTCCTTGTCGCGGTACACCTGCGGGTCGCCGATGTAATGGCCGTGCAGCCGGACGCAGTCGAGATGGACGAACACCGGCCCCTTGCCCGAGCGCGCGTGCTCGAGCGCCTGACGGGTCGTCTTGTACACGGCCTCGACGTCCTGGCCGTCCGCCTTCAGCGCCTTCATGCCGAACGCCTTCGCACGCTCGGAGAGATCGCGGATCGGCGAGTGCTGCGACTCCGGCGTCGACTCGGCCCAATGGTTGTCCTCGAGCACGAACACGGCGGGAACCTTCCACAGCTGCGCGAGGTTGAGCGACTCGTGGAACGTCCCGATGTTCGTCGCCCCGTCGCCGAAGAACGCGACCGCGACGCGCGGCTCGCCGCGCATCCGGAAGGCGAGCGCGGCGCCGGTGATATGCGGAAGGCCGCCGCCGATGACGGCGTTCGCGCCCATGTTCCCGTGCTGCACGTCGTACAGGTGCATCGAGCCGCCGTAGCCGTGCGAGCAGCCCTCGGTCTTGCCGTACAGCTCGGCCATCAGCTCGTTCGGGTGCGTCCCCTTCGCGAGCGTGTGGCCGTGCGCGCGGTGGGTCGAGGCGATGATGTCGCCGTCCTCGAGCGCGCGGCAGACGCCGACGGCGCACGCCTCCTGGCCGATGGCGACGTGGAGGAAGCCGGGAAGCTCGCCGGCGCGGAAGCGCTCCTCCACCTTCTCCTCGAACCGGCGGATGAGGAGCATCTCGCGCAGGACGTCCCGCAGATCGCTTTCCGGCAGCGTTTTCCTCGCCTCCACCTTCGCCACGCGCGGAGTGTACGGTTCGCGCCGTGAGCCTCGCCGACCAGTGGGACGGGATCGAAACCGGCCTGGATCCGAGGTGGCACGACGCGCGCCTGAAGCTGACGGTGGACGACGACGGGCGCGTCGAGCGCGCGCTCGCGCTGCTCGGGCCTGCCGGCCCGGGACGCTCCGGCCGCGAGATCCGCTTCTACGTGCAACGCACCGACTCGCCCATCGGGTCCGAAGCGGTGCGACGCATGCTGCGGCGAATCGACGCGGAGGAGATCGCGGGCGCGCTGACGCTCGTCGCAACCGACGATGCGCCCCCCGAGCCCGTCGTGTCGCGGCCGACGCTCGCCGCCGAATGGGACGCCGTCATCGCGACGCTTCCGTCCGACTGGAGCGACCTGCTGTGCGAGATCGAGCTCACCTCGAGCGACCATGTCGACCGGGCCGCACTCCTCTGTGCGCCGATCAACGTCTTCCAGAGCGGCGTCGGAAAGCCCGGCTTCCGCTTCCGCGTCGCGCACGTGTTCGGGTACGGCGCCTCGCCCGGCATGGTGCGGCGCTGCTTCGTCCGTCTCGACGACGCCGGCATCCCCGGCGAGGTGCGCGTGCTGCACGCGCTCTCCGACACGCACCCGGTCGGGACGCAGGGCCCCGTCTGGATGGTCGGCGGCAAGCAGGTCTGATGGCGGACCCCGTCGCCTGGACGTTCGTCGAGAAAGGGTGGGCCGTCGTCTCCTCGGACGGCGAGACGGTCGGCACGATCGCCTCGGTGGACGGCGATGAGGAGCTCGACATCTTCGACGGGATCGAGGTGCGCAGGGGCGCCGACATCCTCTCCACGCCGAAGTACGTCGCGTCCGAGCACGTCGGCGCGATCGAGGTCGGCACCGTGCACTTGACCGTCGACGCAGAGGGGTACGCATCGCTCGACGACGAGCGGTGAGCGACGACCTCGCGTTCACCCCGGCGCTCGAGCTCGCGGAGCTCATCCGTAACCGGGACGTATCGTCGCTCGAGCTCGTCGATCTCTACCTCGACCGCATCGAGCGCATCGACCCGGGCCTCAACGCGTACGTGACCGTCGATCCCGACGGCGCCCGTGCCGCCGCCCGCGAGCCGCGCACCGGCCCGTTCGCGGGGGTGCCGATCGCGATCAAGGACCTGACGGAGACCGCCGGCCTGCGCACGACGCTCTCGACGAAGGCGCTCGCCGGCAATGTGCCCGCGTTCGACACGGCGACCGTGCGCCGCATCCGGGATGCGGGCTTCGTCGTCCTCGGCAAGACGAACACGTCCGAGCTCGGCACGATCGCGATGACGGAGTCCGAGCTGAACGGCGCCTGCCGCAACCCGTGGGACGCCTCTCGCACAGCGGGCGGCTCGAGCGGCGGCGCGGCGGCGGCGACCGCCGCCGGCCTCTGTCCGGTCGCGCACGGGAGCGACGGCGGCGGATCGATCCGCATCCCCGCCGCCTGTTGCGGCCTCGTCGGGATCAAGCCTGCGCGCGGGCGGGTCTCGCCAGCGCCGGGAGGGTCGGGATCGCTCGGGCTCGGGACGAGCGGGCCGCTCGCACGCACGGTGCGCGATGCCGCGGCGCTCCTCGACGTGATGAGCGGGAACGAGACGGGCGACTTCTTCGTCGCGCCGCCGGCGGAACGCGCCTTCCTCGACGAGGCGGAGCTCGAGCCGGGGCCGCTGCGTGTCGCCTTCACGCTGAGCCCGCCGGTCGACGTGCCGGTCGACGAGACGTGCGCGGCCGCGGTGCTCGAGACTGCGGCGCTCCTCGCCGGGCTCGGCCACGACGTGCGCGAGGCGACCCCGGCGTGGGACGACCCGGAGCTCGTCCGGCACTTCGTCACCGTCTGGCAGGTCGGGCCGGCCGCGATGGGGATCGACTTCGACCTGCTCGAGCCGATCAACCGTGCGCTCGCCGAGGACGCCGTCGCGACCCCGAGCCCCGATCTGACGCTGTCCGTCTATCACCTGCAAGCATTCGTGCGGACGCTCGTCGCCCTCTGGGACGACGTGGACGTGCTCGTGACGCCGACGCTCGCGCTGCCGCCGGTGCCGATCGGATGGACCTTCGAGGGAACGGGCGGCGACCCGCGCGCCGCCTTCATGCGCCAGTTCCTCTTCACGCCCTTCACGGCCCCGTTCAACCTCACCGGCCAGCCGGCGATGTCCCTGCCGCTGCACCGCACCGCGGACGGCCTCCCCATCGGAGTCCAGTTCGTCGGCGGCCCGTTCGCGGAGGCGACGCTCGTCCGGCTCGCGGCGCAGCTCGAGCAGGCGCGGCCCTGGATCGATTACCGTCCACCGTCGACGGGCACAGTGAGCGCATGAACGGTCTTTCGGATGCAGCCAGGCGCGTGAGCGAGCACGCGCGTTCGATCGTCCAGCTGGAGCTGCGGCTGGCGGCCGCCGAGGTGAAGCGGAAGGTCGTGGCGCTCGCCGCCGGGATCGGCCTCGTCGTCACCGCGGCCGTGCTCGGCCTGCTCGCGCTCGGGTTCGGCGTCGCCGCGGCTGCGGCCGGAATCGCGACCGCGCTGCCCGTCTGGCTGGCGCTGCTCGTCATGTTCGGCGGGCTGCTCCTCCTCGCCGGGCTCCTGGGCGCGATCGGCGCCGGCCTCCTGCGCAAGGGCGCGAAGCCTGTCCCCGCGAAGGCGATCGAGGAGGCACGACTGACGACGGAGGCGCTGCGCAATGGCCACGGAAGCTGAGATCCGCGAGGAGATCGCGGGCGAGCGCGATCAGCTGACGGACGCGGTGACCTCACTCCGCGAAGAGCTCGCGGGCGCGGGGAAGAAGGCGGGCGCCGCCGTCGGCGCGATCGTCGCCGCCAAGGTCGCGCTCCGCGTCTTCAGGCGCGCAACTCGGCGCTGAAGCGCTCGCGCAGCGCGTCGACGATGCGCGTTCGGAGCACGGCGGCGTCCTCGTCCGTGAGCGTCCGCTCGGGCGAGCCGAACGCGACGCGGAACGCGAGCGAGCGCTTCCCCGCGCCGGTCTGCGCGCCGCGGTACTCGTCGAACACCTGCACGTCGCGCAGCTCGGCGCCGGCGGCGGCGCGCATCTCGTCCATCAGGTCGGCCGCGCTCACCTCCTCGTCGACGAGGAACGCGAGATCCTGGAGCACCGACGGGAACGTGATCACGTCCTCGTAAAGGACGCGCTCCGGCATCGCAGCCGCGAGCGCCGCCAGCTCGAGCTCGAACGCCGACCAGCCGCGCGCGACCGCCGGATGCACTTCGCCGACGACGCCGCCTGCGACCGTCGCCGTCTTCCCGGGATGGAGCAACGGATCCGCGCCGCGCTCGAAGCGCAGCTCGATCTTCAGCGCGCCGAGCAGCGCGTCGACGACCCCCTTCGCCTCGGCGTACCCGCCTTCGACCACACCGGCGACGTGCCACGACTCGTCCGGCAGCTGCTCGCCGCTCGGCCGGTAGACGCGCGCGATCTCGAACAGCGCGACGTCGACGTTGCCGACCTCGCGGTTGCGGTCGGCGGCCGCGATGAGGCTCGGCAGCAGCGTCGTGCGCAACACAGAATGCTCGCTCGAGAGCGGCAGTGGCAGCTGCAGCGCCTGCGGGTCCGGATCGCTTGCGACGAGGCTCGGCGTGTATGCCTCGGAGAGCCCGCAGCCGACGAGCACGTCCTCGACGATACGGCGCACGCGCTGCTCGTGCGAGAGACGGCCGTGCAGCTCGCGCCGCACGGGCAGCGTGAACGGGACCTCGTCGAGCGCGAACCGCGCGATCTCTTCGACGAGGTCGATCTCGCGCGTCACGTCACGCGCGCGCCACGTCGGCACCACGACCGTGCCTTTCCGACGCTCGAAGCCGATCCGCTCGAGGATCTCCGCCTGCCGCGCCTCTCGCACGTCGATCCCGATCAGCGCGTCGACGCGCGCCGGGCGCAACTCGACGACCGGGCGCGCGGGCAGCTCGGCGTGCACGTCCGCCGCTCCGACCCAGCGCGCACCCGACAGCTCGACGAGCAGCTGCGTCGCAAGCCGCGCAGCGTGCTCGGCGAGATACGGGTCGACGCCCTTCTCCCAGCGGTTCGATCCTTCCGTGCGCAGCGCGATCCGCTCCGAGGTGTGCAGGAGCGACACGGGCTCGAAGTTCGCCGCCTCGAGCAGGACGTTCGTCGTCGCGTCCGTGACCTCGGTCTCCTCGCCGCCCATGATCCCGGCGATCGCAATGCCGCGCTCCGCGTCGGCGATCAGCAGGTCGCGCCGGTCGAGGTTGCGCAGCTGGCCGTCGAGCGTGCGCAGCTGCTCGCCCGCGCCGGCGCGGCGCACGACGATGCGCGGCCCTGCGAGCGTGTCGTAGTCGAACGCGTGCAGCGGGTTGCCGAGCGCGAGCATCACGTAGTTCGTCACGTCGACGACGTTCGAGATGGGCCGCATGCCCGCAGCGGAGATGCGTGCTCGCATCCAGACGGGGGAAGGGCCGACCTGCACCCCGCGGAAGAGCCGGCCGACGTAGCGCGGACAGCCGTCGTAGTCGTCGATCGCGATCTCCACGCGCTCGTCGCCTTCGCGCGCAGGCTCGGTTCCGGGCCAGTCGACGAGCTCGCCGCCGAACAATGCAGCGACCTCGCGCGCGATTCCGTAGATCGAGAGGAGATCCGGACGGTTCGGCGTCGTCTCGACCTCGAGCACCTCTTCGACGAGCGGCAGGACGTCCGCCAGCGGCGTCCCGGCGGCGAGCGCGCCGTCGAGCAGCATGATCCCGTCGTGGTCGGTCCCGAGCTCGACCTCGTCCTCGGCGAGGATCATACCTTCGGACATCTGGCCGCGCAGCTCGCGGCGCTCGAGCGTGAGGCCGTTCGGCAGCGTCGCACCCGGCAGCGCGACGGCGACCGTCGCACCGGCGCCGAAGTTCCACGCGCCGCAGACGATCTGATACGGCTCGGCCTCGCCGACGTCGACGCGCGTCAGCTGCAGTCGGTCGGCGTTCGGATGCTTGCCGGCCTCGAGCACCTTGCCGACGCGGAAGAGCGACAGGTCGCCCGGCACGCCGCGCCGCGAGATCCGTTCGACCTCGCACGTCGACACGCTGAGGCGCGCGGCGATCTCCTCCGTCGTCGCGTCGACGCGGACGTACTCGCGCAGCCAGCTCATCGGGATGCGCATCAAAACTGCCTCAGGAAGCGCAGGTCGTTCGCCCAGAGGTCGCGGATGTCGGGCAGCTCGTGGCGCAGGATGGCGATTCGCTCGAGCCCCCACCCGAACGCGAAGCCCGACACCTCCTCCGGGTCGTAACCGACGAAACGCAGCACGTTCGGGTCGACCATGCCGGAGCCGCCGATCTCGATCCAGCCGGAGCGCTCGCAGAGCGGGCAGCCGGCGCCGTCGCACTGGAAGCACGACACCGCGACCTGCAGCGACGGCTCGGTGAACGGGAAGAAGTCGGTGGTGAAGCGCGCGCGCCGCTCGGCGCCGAAGAGCGCGCGCAGGAGCTGCAGCAGCGTTCCCTTGAGGTCGGCGAGCGTGATGCCGCGGTCGACCGCGAGCCCCTCGACCTGGTGGAAGAACGGCGAGTGCGTCGCATCCGGAGTGTCGCGCCGGTAGGTGCGGCCGAGCGAGACCATGAAGACGGGCGGCTGCTTCGCCTCCATCGTGTGGATCTGCGACGGCGACGTCTCCGTCCGCAGGAGCGTGTCCTCGCTGACGTAGAGGGAGTGGAGCGGCGAGCGCGTGACGTGGTTCGGTGCCATGTTGAGCGCGTCGAAGAGGTAGCGCGTCGTCTCGACCTCGCGG
>JAGWRZ010000032.1 GCA_028876365.1 Acidobacteriota bacterium
CGACGCGTCGACGATGGAGCGGGTCGTGCGCGCGCGCTCGCGCAGCGTCACGCTTCCCGACAGGACCGAGTACGGGCCGACGGTCGCCTCGGGCGCGACGCGGCAGTCGTTGCCGAGGAACGCGGGGCCCTCGATCGCGTCGAGATCGTGGACGTCGACGCCCTCGCCGACCCAGATGTTCCCGCGCAGCCGGATGCCGGACAGCTCGAGCCGCACCTTCTCGTCGAGCGCGTCGAAGTTCGCCTGCCTGTACTGATCCAGGTTGCCGATGTCCTGCCAGTAGCCGTCGAGGACGCAGCCGTACATCGGCCGGCCCATCTCGAGCAGAAGCGGGAAGAGCTCCTTCGAGAAGTCGAACGGACGATCCGACGGGATGTGCTTCAGCACCTCCGGCTCGAGGACGTAGATGCCGGTGTTGATCGTGTCGGAGAAGACCTGGCCCCACGACGGCTTCTCGAGGAACCGCTCGATCTTGCCGTCCTCGTCCGTGACGACGATCCCGAACTCGAGCGGGTTGTCGACCGACTTCAGGCCGATCGTCACCGACGCCTGCTTCTCGCGGTGGTACGCGACGAGGCGGCCGAGGTCGACGTCGCACAATGCGTCGCCGGAGATGACGAGGAACGTGTCGTCGAGCCTCCCCGCCGCGAGGCCCACCGAGCCCGCGGTCCCGGCGGGCGACTCCTCCACCGAGTAGGTGAGGTTCATGCCGAGCGACTCCCCGGTCCCGAAGTAGCCGCGGATCGCCTGCGGCAGGAACGCGACGGTGACGATCACGTCCTCGAAGCCGTGGCGCCTGAGCAGGTCGAGGATGTGCTCCATGCACGGCTTCCCCACGATCGGGACGAGCGGCTTCGGCTGGTTGGAGGTGAGCGGCCGAAGGCGCGTGCCCTCGCCGCCCGCCATGACGACGGCCTTCATCCCCGTATGAGTCCCCAGGCGCCGCGCACGTACACCATCGCCGCGGCGACGGCGCTCCCGAGCCCGATCCAGAAGAGCACGAGCGGCCATTCGGTCGCGTCGTGGGTGACGATGCGGAAGCCGATCGCGGCGTAGAGGAGCCAGGTCGCGGCCTTTCCGAGGAGGTTGACGTCGAGCTCGAGCCCGCGCGGCGCCAGCACGCGCCAGCCGGCGAGAAGGAGCAGGTCGCGGCCGGCGACGACGGCGAGCGCCGCCCACGGCAGGCGGCCGTAGACGACGAGCAGGATGACCGCGGCGTCGATCATCAGCCGGTCGGCGAGAGGGTCTGCGATCTTCCCGAAGCGGGACTCGACGTGCCACCGGCGGGCGAGGAAGCCGTCGATCTGATCGGTGACCCCGGCCGCGCCGAAGAGGATCCCGGCGGGCCAGCTGTGCGCGTCCCCGGCCGCGATCATGAGCGCGACGAAGACCGGGATGACGGCGAGGCGCGCGAGCGTCAGCGCGTTCGGCAGCTGCGCGAGCGGTGCGGGGATCGCGGGTGTCGCCATCCCGGACAAGTGTAGGCGTGCTACTTCAGCGAGCGAAACCGCGCAGCCCAGTAGGCGGTGCGCGTGAGATACGCCGTCTGCGCGGCGACGCCCTTCAGGCCCCAGGAGCCGTTGTAGGAGAGGTAGCCCGCCCTCGCCGCGGCCGGCTCGATCTGCGTCCCCTCCCCCCACTCGTTGAAGCTCGTGATGGTGACGCCGTCGGGCTTCGCACGAATGGCGGCCCGCCACAGGTCGTCGTAGGTGGTGCCGTCGTCGCGCGCGCGGGAGACCGAGAGCTCCCCTGCGCGGACCCCGTTGTAGCCCGGGCCGACGCTCGGCATGCACAGGAGGCCGTGGGCGTGCGCCTCCTCGCACAGGCGCACGAACTTCGCGCCGCCGTAGTCGATGAAGTCGTAGGTGTAGAACCCGGCGAACCCTCCCGCCGCGGCGAAGCCGACGAGTTGCGTTCCGGCGAAGAGACGCATGCCGGCGGGCTTCCCGGCGTTCACCGCCGCCCAGTCGGAGGCGGCGAAGTCGAGCGGGTGGTAGACGTAGACGTCCCGGATCCCCCAGGAGGCGAGGTAGGTCAGATCCTGCGCGACGCTCGCGGGCGAGCGACCGGCGTAGGGCTCCAGGTGGATCGCGGGGACGAGATCGTTCTTCCGGATGGCGGCGAGGACGAGCGGAAGGCGCTCGTCCTCCACCGATCCCCTCCCCCACCACGAGACGATGACCTCGTCGACCCCCGCCGCCGCGATCTCGGCCATCTGATGGTCCACCGTCCGCGGGTCGCCGCTCGAGTACGGGCCGCTCGCCGGGAAATAGCGGGAGTACACATCTGCCGGCGGCGCGTGGCCGTTCTGGTTCCAGTGCTCCCAGGTGCCGTCGTGCAGCGGCGTCCCGTACCACGGGTAGTAGAAGATCGCCACCGTTCCGGCCCGGGCGAGACCGGGGGCGGCGAGATATGCGATTACGAGCCCCCCCGCGAGGAGGCGGCGCATGCGCCCGTATTGTCTCGCGGATGGCGGACGATTTCCAGATACCCGGGTTCGTCGACGCCCACAGCCACGCCTTCCAGCGGGCGCTGCGCGGGCGCACGGAGGGCGGTGACTTCTGGGCGTGGCGCACGGCGATGCTCGAGCTCGCGGCCGGCGTCAGGACCGACTATCGCGCCGTCTTCGCGGAGAAGCGCGCCGCCGGGTACACCGCCGTCGGCGAGTTCCACTACCTCGGCCCCGACGAGGCGCGCGCGGCCGCCGAGGCCGCCGGCGAGGCAGGCATCGAGCTGGTCGTCCTCTACGTCGCCTACGCCCGCGGAGGCATCGAGCGCTTCCGGCAGAGCTCGGTCGCCGAGTACCTGCGCGAGCTCGAGGAGCTACGGGACGCGGGGATCCGCGTCGGCGTCGCTCCCCACTCCGTCCGCGCCTGCCCGCGCGACTGGCTCGAGGAGCTCGGCCGCTACGCCGCGGCGCACGAGCTGCCGCTCCACGTTCACGCGGACGAGCAGCCGCGCGAGATCGAGGAGTGCCTCGCCGAGCACGGCCGGCGGCCGATCGAGCTCCTCGCGGACTGCGGCTGCCTCGGCCCGCGGACGACGGTGGTGCACGCGACTCACGCCGACGGCGCCGAACTCGA
>JAGWRZ010000004.1 GCA_028876365.1 Acidobacteriota bacterium
GGATCCGGAAGTCGCGCTCGCGGCGCGTCGCGAAGCGGATGTCGCCGCGGATGCGCGACACGCGGAACGTCCGGAGCTCGTCGCGGTCGAGATCGTGCCCGACGACGTACCAGACGCCGTTGTCCGGAAGCAGGGCGTAGGGGTTGAGCGTGCGCTCCGACTCGACGTCGCGCGAGATCGACCAGTAGTCGAACTTGACCGTGCGCTGCTTGGAGATCGCGCCCTCGAGCTTCGCGAGGCGTCCCGGCATCTCGAGCGAGTAGTCGGGGTCGACGACCTCGACGCGGTGCGCGGTCGCCGTCGGCGCCTCCGCGAACCCGGGCCGCCCGAGCGCGAGGTTCTGCAGCGCGAGGCGCAGGGGCTCGGCGTAGGCGAACTGGCCCTCGAGGAGGTAGAGCGCGGTGTTGAGCGCGGCGAGCTCGTCGTTCTCGAGCTCGAGCTGGGGCAGGAAGTACTGCTCCGACCGGAGCGTGTACAGCTCCTCGCCCGTGAACTCGTCGCGCTGCGACTGAAGAGGAACGCCGAGCGCGAGCAGCTCCGCGCGGTCGGAATAGAACCGGCGCGCGAACGCTTCGTCCGACATCTCCGAATAGCCCTCGACGTTCGACTTGACGTCGCGCGCCGTGATCGCGCGACGCTCGGCCATGAGGAACGCCACCAGCGAGAGCTGGCGGATCAGCTTGTCGGTGTCGTGCGACAGAGTGAACCGAGCTTACTGCCCGGTCACTGTGGAACGCGCTGTGGAAAAGGCGGGGATTACGCCGCTGCGCGCGCTTCGAGGTGCTGATGCGACGGGCAGTAGTCGCGCTCCGGGAGCGGCGTGCGCTGGCAGGGCTTGCCCTTGCGTGTCGTCGCGCGGCAGCGCGCGACGCCTCCGTCGAGAGCGCCCGACTCGATCTGCTCCTGGATGAACTCGGACGCGGCGGTGACGCCGGCCTGCACCGCCCATGCGACCTCGGCCTGCGCCGTGATCGGGAAGTGGCGGCGGATGTCCTGGAAGAGCGCGCGGTCGGGCTTCGCGAAATAGAGCGGATCCTTCGCGAGTCGCTCCATCGTCTGCTCGCATGCCTCGAGCACGGAGCGCCGCGACTCGATCTGGGACTCGCGGTCGGAATAGGGGTCGATCAGGTCCTTGATCGACCGATAAATCGCACGCGAGTACTGATACATGCAGTGTTGCAACTGGAGAGTCCGCTCTTCGATCACCAGTCTCGCCTTCTCCTGTGAAGTCCCCGCCAAAGCTTTGTTAACAGCGGGTTAATCGTCCTGCCTGGCCAACCCCTGAGGTCGATCCTACACACTTCGGCCCTTGTCACAAAGTGGCGGCTTTCGTTGCCGATGTTGCAAACGAGGGCGTTGTCCGCAGCAGGGGTTCAGTGCCCGGTCCCGCGGGCTTTACACCTCGGTCAGGAGTGCGTGACCCGGGCCACGTACGCGTCCGGGAAGCCGCGGACGTGGGCGGCGGCGAGCGCGGCGGCCGCGGCGGCCGGGGTGGGATAGACCCCGGAGAAGACGACGTAATAGCCGGGGCGCAGGCTCGGGTAGTCGGCCGAGACGAGAACACCCGCCCTCGGCAGGCCCGCGGCCTTCGCCGCCCGGGCGCGGACGAGCGCGACGGTGCGCCCGGAGGTGAACGGGACCGACTCGAGCACGTCGGTGTAGGCGGTCCGCGTCGCCGGCCAGGCGAAGAGACCGGCGGCGGGCGGGACGGACGGATTCGTGGCGACGCTCGTCGACGGCGCCCCCGGCGCCTTCGGCAGCGGCCCGGTGGTGACCGTCGGCTGCGGCGCCGCGGGAAGCGTCTGCGTCGAGATCGCCTGCCCGGCGCCGCCTCCGGCGCCGACGCTCACGCCCGGCTGCGTGGCGACGATCGTCGTCCCGGGGCTCGACGTCGTCGCCGCCGACACCGCGGTCGCGACGATCGCGACGACGAGGAACAGAAGCGCCGGCCAGATCCAGTCGCCGGGATACCAGGCGAAGCGCCGCTGCCAGGCTGCGGCGAGCAGCCCGACGGTGCCGCGGTTCGTCGGGAGCCTCTCGCCGCATTCGAGGCAGTACTCCTGCAGGGGCTCGTAGGCGATTCCGCACCTCGGGCAGTAGCGCTGCTCGCTCATCGCGCCTCGAGCGGCCGGCCGCACTGGGCGCAGAAGCGCGCTCCCCAGAAGACGGCCGCACCGCACTCGCAGCGGACCGGCGGCCGCGAACGGCCGCGCGAGAGCGCGGCGGCGATGAGCGTGTCGAGCTCGGCGATCCGATCCTCGAGCTCGACGAGCTCCGCGCAGCGCCCGAGCAGCAGCTCCTGGCGGAACCGGTCGCGCCGGAACATCTCGAGCATGAGGCCGCCGAGGTCGCGCAGGCGCCCCTCGCGCGCGCGCACGAGATCGCGCCGCTCGCGCCGGAGCCGGCCGAGGGGCGGCAGGCTCCTGCGAATCGCGCGCGCGAAGGGCGCCGGCGACGCCTCCTCCTCGCCCGCGCGACGAAAGCCCGGCAGGTGCGGCATCGCCGCGACTCTAACGAGTCGTCGCTGCTACCGCCGGTTCGCGGCCTGCTCGCCGCGGGCCGCCCGCCGGCCGAATCCCGCGAACCAGAGAATCGCGAGGACGAGACCGACGATCCCGACGGGAATGCCGACCCACGGGACGATGAAGAGGAAGACGATCCCGAGGAGGACGAACGCGATGCCGACGCCGATCATGGCGCGGTCCTGCCCGTTGCGTCAGCGTTGAACCACGACGAGATGCTCTTCGGTCATCTCGCGGACGGCGTACGCGGGGCCTTCCCGCGTGTTGCCGGAGTCCTTGACGCCGCCGTAGGGCATCTGGTCGCTGCGGAAGGTGGGCGCCTCGTTGACGGTGACGCCGCCGAAGTCCAGTCGCTCGGCCGCGCGCAGCGCCGTGTCGAGCGAGGCGGTGAAGATGCCGGCCTGGAGGCCGTAGCGGGTCCCGTTGGCGCGCGCGATGCCCTCGTCGACGGAGTCGATCGCGTTGACGATGCAGACCGGGCCGAACACCTCCTGGCAGCTGACCTTGGCGTCGTCGGAGACGTTGGCGATGACGGTCGGCTCGATCAGCCCGTCGCGCTCGCCGCCGGTGAGGCGCTCGCCGCCCGCCTCGTCGATCCAGGCGAGGATGCGCTCGCGCGCGTCGGCGTCGATGACGGGGCCGACGTCGGTCTCGTCGTCGGCGGGGTCGCCGACCTTCAGCGCCTTCACCCTCGGCAGGAACGACGCGAGGAAGTCGTCGAAGACGGGCCGCTCGACGTAGATCCGCTGGACCGAGATGCAGCTCTGGCCGGCGAACGAGAACGCGTTCGCCGCGAGCTTCGCCGCCGCGGTCTCGACATCGCCGTCGGCGGCGACGATCACCGGGGTGGAGTTCCCGAGCTCGAGCTTCACGCGCTTGCGCGGCGCCCGCTCCTGGAGCCGCCAGCCGACCTCGCTCGAGCCGGTGAAGGTGATCAGCCGGACACGCTCGTCCTCGACGAGGACGTCGCCGATCTCCGCCGCCGGGCCGACGAGGACGGTGAGCCAGCCCTGGGGCAGGCCCGCCTCGTGCTCGAGCTCGGCGAGCAGCAGCGCCGAGAGCGGCGTCGCGCTCGCCGGCTTCAAGACGACCGGGCAGCCGGCGGCGAGCGCGGGCGCGATCTTGTGCGCGACGAGGTTGCACGGGAAGTTGAACGGGGAGATCGCGCCGACGACGCCGATCGGCCGCCGCAACGTGAACGCGAGCTTTCCCTCGCCGGCCTGCGCCGCGTCCATCGGGATCATCTCGCCGACGAGCGTGCGCGCCTCGACGGCAGCGAAGGTGTACGTCGACATCGCGCGTGACGCTTCGACTCGCGCCGTCTTGATCGGCTTGCCCGCCTCCTCGGAGATCGTGCGCGCGACCTCCTCGTGCCGGCGCCCGATGAGCCCGGCCACCTTCACCAGGATCTCCGCCCGCTTGTGCGCGGGCAGCGGGTCCTCCAGCGCCGCCGCTGCCGCGTCGACCGCCCGCCGCGCCTCGTCGGCGCCGCTTCGGGGGACACGTCCGACGACCTCGCCCGAGTAAGGGGAACGGACCTCGATCACGGCGTGGGAGTCTACGCACGTGATCGAGGCTCACCTCGCCGCCACCGTCAAGGGCTTCCCCGTCTACGTGCACACGATCGAGCACGCGGAGGGCCTCGTCCTCGTCGACACGGGCATGCTCGACTCGACGCCGGAGCTGGACGAGGAGTGGCAGCCCGTGCCGATGCCGGAGAACGTGCCGCGCGACGTCCTGTGCGTGATCAACACGCACCTGGACTTCGACCACTGCGGCGGGAACCGCCTCTTCCCCGGCGTCCCGATCCACGTCCAGCGGCGCGAGCTCGCGGAGCCGCGCGGGCCGCACGGGTGGGTTCACTTCGACGGCGCGACCTACGTCGAGCACGACGGCGGGGCCGAGGTGCTGGCGGGCGTCCGGCTCCTGCCGACGCCCGGTCACACACCGGGCCACCAGTCCGTCCTCGTCGAGACGCCGGACGGCCCCGTCGTCATCGGCGGCGATGTCGCGTACACGTTCCGCGAGCTCGGATCGGGCGCGACGGAGGGGCAGCGCCGGGTGCTCGCGCTCGCCGCTCCGACGTGGCTCGCGCACGCGGAGCGGCCCAGGGTCCCCCGTCGGCGTTAGTAGGAGGGATTGACGAGCCCTCCTAGGAGGCGAGCCTGAGCGCCGCGCGGGCGACGACCCGCTGCCGCAGCTCGGGCGTCCGCTCGAGCAGCGAGCGGAACGCCGGTGCGGTGAGGACGAGCAGGCGCGACGGGCTGCGCGTCGTCACGGTCGCCGTCCGTGGCTCGCCGGTGACGAGCGCGATCTCCCCGAAATAGTCGCCGGGGCCGAGCGTCGCCACGACCTCGCCGTCCCGCTCGACGTCGGCGATCCCCTCTGCGAGGACGACGAACTCCTTGCCGGCGAGCCCCTCGCGGGTCAGGGCCCTGCCGGCGGGCACGTCGATCTCGTCGGCGAGCGTCGCCAGCTTCGCGAGCTCTCCGTGGGAGAGCTCCCGGAACAACGGGACCTGCTTCAGCAGGTCGATCTTCGGGTTCGCGGTCATATGGGTGTAGACGCGCGAGGGCGCCGATTTATTCCTGCGGAAGCCGCTCGCCGAGCGCGTCCAGCACCTTCAGCTGGAGGCCCGGCAGGTCCCGGAGGAGCCTCCGGAACTCGCGCGCGCCGAGGACGAGAAGCCGGGACGGCTCGGTCGTCGTCACGGTCGCCGTCCGCGGGCGGCCGGTGACGAGCGCGATCTCGCCGAGGAAGTCGCCGGCCCCGAGGCGGGTGAGGACGCGGCCGCCGCGCTTCACCTCGGCCGCGCCCGCGGCGATGACGACGAACTCGTGGCCGCTGCCGCCCTCCGCCGTCAGCCTGCGGCCCGCGGGGAGGAAGAGCTCGTCGGCGAGCGAGGCGATCTCCGCCAGCTCCCGCTTCGAGCATTGGGCGAAGAGCGGGACGGCCGCGATCAACTCGACTTTCGCGTTCTTCCGGAGCATCGCGGGATACAGTAAAGAGGTGGCCGCGAGAAGAACAGACGCGCTCATCGTCGACGCCGTCCGCAGCCCGATCGGAAGGAAGAACGGGACGCTGTCGCACATTCGCGGCGACGACCTCGCCGCCCAGGTGGTGAACGGGCTCGTCGAGCGGAACGGGGTCGACCCGGCCGAGATCGAGGACATCCAGTTCGGCTGCGTCACGCAGATCGACGAGCAGGCCTGGAACATCGGCCGAAACGTCGCGCTCACCGTCGGCTGGCCGGTCTCGGTGTGCGGGACGACCGTCGACCGCCAGTGCGGCTCCTCGATGCAGACGAACTTCAACGCCGCCGCCGCAGTGTGGTCGGGCCAGCTCGACCTCGTCGTCTCCGGCGGCGTCGAGATGATGTCGCGCGTCCCGATGGGCTCGAACCACGGCTCGATGTCCGGCGCGGTGCACGAGAGGCACGACATCGTCATGCAGGGGATCTCCGCGGAGGAGATCGCCGCGAAGTGGGACCTCTCGCGCGAGGACCTCGACCGGTACTCCTACACGTCGCACATGCGCGCGGCGCGCGCGACCGACGAGGGCCGATTCGAGAAGGAGATCATCCCCGTCGAGCTCGACCTGCCCTCGCCCGACTCCGGCTCGACCCTCGTGCGCACGCGGTTCGCCGTCGACGAGGCGGTGCGGCGCGAGACGACGGTGGAGAAGATGGCGTCGCTGCAGCCCGCATTCGTCCCCGGCGGAAGGGTGACCGCGGGGAACTCGAGTCAGATCGTCGACGGCTGCGCGGCGGTTCTCGTCGCGTCGGAGGAGAAGGCGTCGGCGCTCGGCCTCGAGCCGCGCGCGCGCTTCCTCGGATTCGGGATCGCCGGCGTCGACCCGCACCTGATGCTGCACGGCAACCCGCAGGCGTGCGAGCGCGCGCTCGCGAAGGCGGGCCTCGCATGGGACGACATCGAGGTGATCGAGGTGAACGAGGCGTTCGCGTCGGTCGTCCTCCAGTTCCTCGCCGACACGGGGCTGCGCGAGCGCTGGGAGGCAGGCGACGTGAACCCGAACGGCGGCGGCATCTCCCTCGGGCACCCGCTCGGCGCGACCGGCGCGCGCATCACGGCGACGCTCGTGTCGGAGCTCGAGCGGCGCAACGCGCGCTACGGCATCGCGGCGATGTGCATCGGCTTCGGGCAGGCCATCGCCGGCGTGGTCGAACGCCTCGCGTAAGCCCGGTACCAGGTACCGGTCTTTCGCCCTCGCCGAGCGAGCCGCCCGGATCGTGGTACCTGGTACCGGCGTGACGTCGGAAGCCCGCGCCCACAGGGCGCTCGTCGCCGGCTTCGTCGTCCTCGGCGTCCTCGACGGCGTCTGGGTCGCGCGCCTGCCCGCCCTCAAGCACAAGCTCTCGCTCGACAGCGGGCGCCTCGGCATCGTCATCTTCGTCGTGTCCGCAGTGGCGACGCTGTCGCTGCCGCTCGCGGGCTGGCTCGCCGCACGCCGTGGAAGCCGCGGCCCGACCGCGCTCGGGCTGATCCTCGCCTCGGCGGCGCTCACCGGTGCGGCGTTCGTCCCCTCGTTCGCGCCCATGCTGCTCGTCGCGGCCGGTCTCGGCTCCGGGATCGGCGTCGCCGACGTCGCGATGAACGCCCACGGCGTCGAGCTCGAGCGCCGCACCGGCCGTCACCTGCTCTCGCCGCTGCACGCGTCGTGGAGCTTCGGGCTCCTCGGCGGCTCGGCAGTGACGGTCGTGTCGGCCGCTGCCGGCGTCGGCCTCCAAAGGGAGCTGCCCGCTGTCGCCGCTGCACTCGTCCTCGGCACGCTCGCCGCCGCGCCGCGGCTCCTGCCGGGGACGGCGGCGGATGTCGAGACCGCGCACTTCGCGCTGCCGCGCGGCACGCTCGCGCTTCCGGCGGCGCTGATGTTCTGCGCGTTCTTCGTCGAGTCGGCGGCGATGAGCTGGAGCGCCGTCTTCCTCAGCGGGCCGGTGCACTCGAGCGCGGCGGTCGCCGCGGGCGCGGTCGTCGCCTACGCGGCCGCGATGGGATGCGCGCGGCTCTTCGGCGACAGGCTGCTCGTCCGCTGGGGGTTCGGGGGGCTCGCACGGCGCAGCGGCCTCGTCACGTGCGCCGGGACGCTGCTCGCGATCCTCTCCCGGTCGACCGTTCCCGCGCTCATCGGCTTCGCGCTCGTCGGCGTCGGCTGCGCGGCGATCGTTCCCGCCCTCTTCCGCATCGGCGGATCGATGCCCGGCATCTCGCAGGGCGCGGGCGTCGCCGCGGTCGCGACGGCCGGCTACACCGGCGGTCTCTGCAACGGCCCGGCGATCGGGTTCGCCGCGCGCGGCGTCGGCCTCAGCGCCGCGCTCGGCCTCCTCGCCGTCGCGGGTGCGGTCATCGTCGTGCTCGGTCCGCGCCTGCAGTCGCAAGCGATGCCGTAGGGTCTCGCAGATGAAGGTCGGTGTCGTGGGTCTCGGGACGATGGGCGCGGGGATCGCGCAGCTCTGCGTCGAGGCGGGGATCGACACCGTCGGACGCGAGGTCACCGCCGACCTCGGAGCGAAGGGCCGCGATCGCATCGTGCACTTCCTGACGCGCAAGGTCGAGAAGGGGCAGATCGAGAGCTTCGACATCGACCGCCTGACGGTGACGACGGAGCTCGCCGGCCTGGCGGAGTGCGACGTCGTCGTCGAGGCGATCGTCGAGGAGCTCGGTCCCAAGCGAGAGCTCTTCGCCGAGCTCGAGCGGATCTGCCGCCCGGACACGGTGCTCGCGACGAACACATCGGCGCTGTCGGTGACGGAGATCGCGGCGGCGACGTCATCGCCCGAGCGCGTCGTGGGCATGCACTTCTTCAACCCGGCGCCGCTCATGCCCCTCGTCGAGATCGTCCGTGCCGAGCTCACCTCGGACGCTGCGTTCGACACCGCCTACGCGCTCGGCGAGACACTCGGAAAGCATCCGATCCGCTGCCACGACACGCCGGGCTTCGTCGTCAACCGCGTGCTCATCCCGCTGCTCAACGACTGCGTGCGCGTGCTCGACGAGGCGCGCGTCGGCGCCGAGGATCTCGACGCGGGGATGAGGCACGGCGCCGGCTGGCCGATGGGGCCGTGCGAACTGCTCGACCTCGTGGGCATCGACGTGCACGTGCACGCGAGCGATGCGCTGTACGACAAGCTGCGCGAGCCGCGCATGGCCGCCCCGCCGCGTCTCGTCGCGATGGCGAATGCGGGGCTCCTCGGCCGCAAGAGCGGACGCGGGTTCTACACGTACTGACGTCCATGTCGACGGGGCTCGCGGCGGTCCTGTTCGTCGTCTCGCTCGCCGCGACGCTGTACGCGGCGTCGGTCTTCGCCGAGCGGCTCGACCATCTCGGCGCCCGGCTGGGGCTCCCCGAGGGGCTGATCGGCCTCCTCACCGCCGCCGGGGCCGACGCGCCGGAGCTCGCCACGGCGATCGTCGCCCTCGTCAGCGGCTCGAGCGCGGTCGGCTTCGGCGTCGTCGTCGGGTCGAACGTGTTCAACCTCGCCGCGATGATCGGGGTCAGCGCCCTCCTCTGCGGCAGCGTGCGCGTCCCTCGCGACGCGCTCGCGCTCGAGGGCGGGGTCGCCGTCGCGGTGACGGCGACGATGCTCTTGCTCGCGTTCGGCGTCCTGCCGGCCTGGGGGGCGCTCGTCGTCGCGCTCGGCGTCCTCGTCCCGTATGCGGCGGTCGCGTTCCGTCGCGAGCTGGGAGGGCGTCGTCCCTCCCGGCAGGGGAGCGCGCGCGGGCTCCTGCTCATCCCGCCGGCGGTGGCGGTGATCGTGCTCGGCAGCGTCGGCATGGTGCACGCGGGACTGAAGATCGGCCACGCCGCCGGCCTGTCCAACGCGCTCATCGGAGCGCTCGTGCTGGCCGTCGTCACGAGCATCCCGAATGCGTTCACGGGTGTGCGCCTCGGTCTCGCGCGGCGCGGCTCCGCGCTCATCAGCGAGACGTTCAACTCGAACACGATCAACTTCGTCGGAGGGCTCGCCGTCCCCGCACTCTTCGTCGCGGTGGCGAACCGAAGCAGGCTCGAGAAGGCCGACGGCATCTGGCTGCTCGCGACCACCATCGCCGCCGTCGCGCTCCTGGCGCCCCGCGGCGGCGCAGGGCGTTGGGGCGGCGCAGCGCTCGTCGCATCGTGGATCGCGTTCGCGATCGTCCAGGGGGCCGCCCGATAACAGAACCTTTACGGACCCCTGAAGGGCGGGAAACGGGGGAGGGGGATACTCTGAGCCGATGCGGCGTCTCGCCCTCGCCTGCCTGCCCTTGATCGCGCTCGCCGTGCCCGCGACCGCGGCCGCGCTCGCGACGGGTACGTCGACGACCGACGGGACGCTCGTCGTGCAGAACGGCGCCGCTCCCCGCGGTCTCGCCGTCATCAAGCTCGGCGTCGTCGGCACAGCGATCGGCCACGTGTCGACCGGCTCGCCCGATCAGCTGGACACGGTCGTCATCTACGACCAGAACAACACGAACAACGTCGCCGCAGCTGCGGCGAACGGCGCCTATCTGACGAAGACGACCCCCGGTGACCAGAAGACGAAGCTCGTCGGCAGCGACTTCCGCTTCCGCGCCGCGGACGGCGCGTACACGATCTGGATCTACGGCTCGGGCGTCGACGTGTTCGCCGTCGGCGCCGGCAAGGTGACGCTGCAGGGCTTGCCGGACTCGAGCACCGACGGCCGCTACTCGCTCGACGGCGGCCCGTGGCATTCGCTCCCGGCGGTGCCGAGCGACTTGCTCACCTTCCCCATCGGGGGTTAGCGGGCAGTGGCCACGAAGCCGCAGACGGTGCTCGTGGTCGAGGACGAAGCGTCGATCGCGTCCTTCGTCGCGGCGTATCTCAAGAATGCGGGCTTCACGGTCCGCACGACGGCGAGCGGCAACGAGGCGCTGCGCCTCGTCGATGCGGAGAAGCCCGACCTCGTCGTCCTCGATCTCATGCTCCCCGATCTCGACGGTGTCGAGGTGTGCAAGCGGATCCGCCAGTCGACCGAGCTGCCGGTGCTGATGCTGACGGCGCGCGACGAGGACGTGGACAAGATCATCGGCCTCGAGGTCGGCGCGGACGACTACATGACGAAGCCGTTCAACCCGCGCGAGCTCGTCGCGCGCGTGCGCGCGATCCTCCGCCGCTCGACGGCGCACGGCACGGACCGCGAGAGCGCCGTTCTCCGCCACGGCGACCTGACGGTGGACGCGGGCCGCCGCGAGGCCAAGGTGGGGGACACCGAGGTCCAGCTCGCGCCGAAGGAATTCGATCTCCTGTGGGAGCTGCTCGACCATCGGGGGCTCGTCCTGACGCGCGACCAGCTGCTCGAGCGCGTCTGGGGGTACACGTTCGCGGGCGATACGCGCACGGTGGACGTGCACGTGCGGCAGCTCCGACGCAAGCTCGGCGACGCGTCGCCGATCGTCACCGTCTGGGGCGTGGGCTACAAGGTGAGCCCGGCTCCGGCGCGCGAAAACTCCGCCGCCTAGCCGAGGCGCCGCTTGCGCTCCCGACCTGAGAGGGCATGCCGGCTTTGCCGGCGCGCCCGCTGAACGTACAGTCGGAGCCCGTGCTCGGCTCCCTCCGCTTCCGGCTTCCCGCGCTCTTCCTCGCCGGCGTCGTCCTGGCCGGGGTCGTCGCGACGGTCATCTCGATCCGCTTCTTCCAGGCGTACACGTACTCGCGGGCCGTGCACGAGCTGCGGTCGGAGTCGATCGGGATCGTGTCGCTGTACGCGAGCCAGGCGGGCCAGCAGGAAGTGCCGATCGCCACGCTGCGAAAGGCGATCGGCGGCGACCGGATCTTCTACGTGCCGATCGTTCCGGGCGCATCGCTCTTCGCCGGGCCGCTCCCGCTCCTGCCGATCGGGACCCTGACCGCGGGCGAGCTCGCCTCCTCCCAGCCGACGACGCTGAACCTCGAGCACAAGGGGAGCTCCTATCTCGCCGTCGCCGCGCCGATCACGATCGGGAAGCAGGTGCTCGGCGCGCTCGTCGTCGCGAAGCCGCAGTCCGAGCTGCGCAGCAGCTGGCTCGTCCTCCTGGAGCGGCTGGCGGTCGCGTTCGGCGGCGGCGTGCTCGTCGCCGCGCTCGTCGGCGTGTATCTGACGCGGCGTATCGTGCGCCCGCTCGCGAGCCTCTCGTCGGCGGCGGACGAGATCGCGGGCGGGAGCTACGACGTCGAGGTTCCGCGCCCGAAGGGGCACGACGAGATCGCGCAGCTGTCGGCGCGGTTCGCCGACATGGCGGCGAAGCTCGCCGAGGCGGAGCAGCTTTCGCGGAACTTCCTCATGTCGGTCTCGCATGAGCTGCGCACGCCGCTCACCGCGATACGTGGGCACGTCTCCGCGCTGCGCGAGGGCGTGATCGAGGATCCGGAGTCGTACAGCTCCTCGCTCGCCGTGATCGAGGAGGAGGCGATCAGGCTCGAGCGGCTCGTCGGCGACGTGCTCGACCTAGCGAAGCTCGACGCGCACCGGTTCACCGTGCTCGAGGAAGAAGTCGACATGCGCGAGCTGTGCGAGCGCGCATATGCGGCGTTCGGGGAGGTGGCGCGCCTGCGCTCGATCGACTACCGGCGCGACTTCGAGGCGCGCCCGGTGATCGTCACCGACGGCGACCGCGTGCTCCAGATCATCTCCAACCTGCTCTCGAATGCGTTCCGCTGGACGCCGGAGGGCGGACGCATCTCGCTCTCGCTCGGCGCGGAGAACGGCGCCGTGTCCGTCGTCGTCTCCGACTCCGGACCGGGGATCTCCCCGGAGGAGCGCGAGCGCATCTTCCGGCCGTTCTGGTCGCGCGACGGGGGCGGCACCGGCCTCGGGCTCGCGATCGCGCGCGAGCTCGCGAACGCGCTCGGCGGCCGCATCGATCTCCGCAGCGAGCCCGGGCTCGGCGCCCGCTTCGAGCTGACCCTCCCGAACCGCTAGGAGGCTTGCTGCGACGGCGGCTCGAGGTGGTACACCGTCGCGCCCTGCCGGTCGGCCGCGAGCATCGCCTGCAGCGCCGCCTCGATGCGCGCGAGCCGGTCGTTCGCGCTCTTCCAGCCGGACGCGATCAGGTCGACGAGGAGCGCGAGGTCGTCGACGCGCGCGTTCCGCTCGGCGACCATGTCGGTCTCGAGATGCTCGAGCCGCCGGAGCATCTGGTTGAGGAGGCCGCGCACCTCCGCGAGATGGCGCGCGCTCGGGCGGAAGTGCTCCTTCAGCCCGTCCTCGATCGCCGCGGGGAGGCCCGCCTGGAACTCCGCGGTCGTGGCTGCGAGCGACTCGACCTGCTCGCGTGCGCGCTGGAGCGCCGCCTCGAGGGCGGCCGGGTCGGTACCCGACTGGCGCGCGCCGACGAGCCGCTCGATCGCACGCTTGAAGGCGACCTCGTCCATCGCACGCAACGTTACGGTGGCCGTCGGATGGATACCTCGGAGCTCGACTACGACCTCCCGCCCGAGCTGATCGCGCAGCATCCCGCCGCGCGTCGCGACGCGTCGCGGCTGCTTGTCGTCGAGCGCGGGAACGGAGCGGTCCGGCACCGGCGCTTCTCCGATCTCCCGGACGAGCTGCACGGCGAGCTCGTCGTCGTGAACGA
>JAGWRZ010000033.1 GCA_028876365.1 Acidobacteriota bacterium
GTACGGGGTCTGGAACGGGTAGTTGTAGCCCTCGACCCCGGGCCAGATGATCATGTGCGCCCCGACCTCGGCGGCGAGATCGATCGCCTCGCGTGTCAGCCGAAGCGCCTCCTCGCGGGTTCGGTCGTCGGGGGAGCAGAACGCGCCCTTGCCGAACCTCGGGTCGAGATGGAGGCCGCTCGCCACGCAGTAGATCCCGTGGCCGTCGAGCGCCTCCCGGACGTCGTCGAGGTTCGCCGGCGAGAGCTCCTGCGGATAGTGGAACTCGTAGTCGTCCATGAGGTCGCCGAGGCCCTCGACCGCAGTCCGCACCTTCGTCGCCGTCGGGATGCCCGACAGCTCCGGCTTGTAGCCGCCGGGGTTGAAGCGGGTGGCCATGCCCCCGAAGGCCCAGATCCCGAGACTCGTCTTCACGACGCGAGCGTACTACGATGCGCGACGTGATCGAGTTCCATCTCGACCCGCGTTCCGGCGTCTCGACGTATCTCCAGATCGTCCAGCAGGTGAAGGAGGCGCTACGCCTCGGCACGCTCGACGTCGGCGACCAGCTCCCGACGGTGCGCGAGGTCGTCGCCGACCTCGCCATCAACCCGAACACGGTCGCGAAGGCCTACCGCGAGCTCGAGCGCGAGGGGCTCGTCGTCGCCCGTCAGGGGCGTGGCACCTTCGTCGCCGGCACGCTCGGGCGCTCGTCGCGTCGCCATCACGCCGAGCTGCGCGCCGAGCTCGAGCGCTGGATCCGCTCCGCGCTCGCCGCCGGCCTCGACGAGGAGAGCGTGCGCGCGGTCATCTCGGCAACCCTTCGGGAGTCTCTGGCCCGCCGCGTCGCATGAGCCCGCTCGCAACGCACGGCCTCGGGAAGCGGTTCCGTCGCGAGTGGGCGCTGCGCGACCTCACCCTCGAGATCCCGCCGGGCGCGATCGTCGGTCTCGCCGGCCCGAACGCCGCCGGCAAGTCGACGCTGCTCGCGCTCGCGACCGGGCTGCTCGCCCCGACGGAGGGAACGATCTCCGTCCTCGGGCGCGACCCGCTGCGCGATCCAGGCGTCCTCGCAGACGTCGGCTACGTCGCCCAGGGCGCCCCGCTCTACCGCTCGTTCAGGGTCGCGGAGACGATCGAGTTCGTGCGCCGCACGAACGCGCGCTGGGACGACGAGATCGTCGGCGAGCTGCTCACGCGCATCGACTCGAGCTCGCGGGTCGCGTCGCTCTCCGAGGGAGACCGCGCCCGGCTCGCGCTCGCGCTCGTGCTGGGGAAGCGCCCGCAGCTCGTGCTGCTCGACGAGCCGTTCGCGAGCCTCGATCCGCTCGCGGCCCGCGAGCTGCTGCAGCTGCTGATGGACGGAGTCGCCGAGACGGGGTCGACGGTCGTCATCGCCTCGCACGTCGTCGCGGACATCGAGCGCGTCTGCGACCACATCGTCCTGCTCACGGGCGGCGGCGTCCGCCTCGAGGGCAGCGTGGAGGAGCTCCTCGACACGCATCGCCTCCTGACGGGGCCGCGCCGGCCGCTCGGCGCGATCCGCGGCGTCCGCGAGGTCGTGCGCGAGCGCCACAGCGGCCGCCAGCTGACGCTGCTCACCGTCGTCGAGGGCCCGATCGTCGACCCGTCCTGGACGGTGGAGCCGGTCAGCCTCGAGGACCTGCTGCTCGCGTACATGGCCCCCGAGCGGCTGCCCGCGCCGAAGACGCCCGAGAAGGTTCCGCTCCGATGGCATGGGTGACATGGCGCCAGCACCGGCCGCAACTCGTCGCCGCGGCCGGTCTGCTGTTCGCGCTCGCCGCCGCCGCGCTCGGCACGCGGATCCCGATCGAGGCGGCGTTCCACCGCGAGTCCCTGGCCGCCTGCCTCCCGCCGGCGGCGCGCACGGGCTGCGACATCATCGTGCCGCACTTCGAGGCGGAGTTCGGCGGCCTCGTCACCTCCGTGCGCGTGCTCACCGTGCTCCCGGTCCTCGCGGGCCTGTTCGTCGGCGCGCCGCTGCTCGCCCGCGAGCTCGAGCTCGGGACGTACCGCTTCGCGTGGACGCAGGGCGTCACGCGCCGGCGCTGGCTCCTCTCGAAGACGGCGCTCCTCGCCGCCGCCACCGTCATCGCGGGCGCGGCCGCGAGCGCGATCGTCATGTGGTGGCGCGCGCCGTACGACATCCTCGAAGGGCGGATCAGCCCGAGCAGCTTCGACATCGAAGGGCTCGTCGTTCCGGCGTATGCGCTGTTCGCCCTCGTGCTCGGCGTGCTGGCCGGTCTCGTCTTCCGGCGAACCGTCGCGGCGATGACGGCGACCCTGCTCGCGTTCGGCGCGACCCGCTTCCTCGTCACCGAGTTCGTCCGGCCGCACTTCCTCGCCCCGCTCCACCGCGTCGTGCTCGCGACCGACTCGGGCCGCGGGCCCGGCGACTGGGTGCTCAGCGACACGCTCGTCGACGGCGGCGGCCGCCAGATCACCGCTGCGCGCGAGGACCTCGCCGTCACGCATGCGCAGCTCGCCGGGATCGACCCGCACACCTACATCGTCACCCTCGGGTGGAAACGGCTCATCGCCTACCAGCCGGCCGGTCGCTTCTGGGACTTCCAGCTGCTCGAAGCCGGCCTCTTCGTCGGGCTCGCCGCGCTCATCGTCCTCGTCACGGTGTGGCTCGTCCGCCGGACGGCGACATGATCCCGTCATTCGACCGCGCGGGCCTGCTGAAGCTCGCGGCCGGCGCGGCGCTCGGTGGTTCGGTCGGCTTCCCGCAGGAGCATCCGACGTGGCGGTTCGTATTCGTCAACCACGCGCTCACGAACCCGTTCTTCGTCCCGGCGAAGTACGGGAGCTACGACGCGGCCGCCCTCGTCGGCGCGACCGCGGAGTGGACGGGGTCGGCGAGCAGCGACGTGGGCGAGATGGTCGTGGCGATGCGCCGGGCGATCCACACGGGCGCCGACGGGATCGCCGTCTCCATCATCGACCCGCTCGCCTTCAACGGCCCGACCGCGCTGGCCCTCGCCAAGGGCATCCCCGTCGTCTCGTACAACGCCGACGGCGGCAAGGCGAACAAGCGGCTCGCGTACTTCGGGCAGGACAACTACCAGTCGGGGCTCGAGCTCGGCGCGCGGCTCGTCACCCTCGTCGAGCGCGGCGACGTCTACCTCTTCATCGCGACGCCGCGGCAGCAGAACATCCAGCCGCGGGTCGACGGCGCCCTGGACGCGATCCGGGACTCCGGCCGCCCGGTCGTGGCCCACGTCGTCGCGAGCGGCGTCGACGTCGGCGTCGAGCGGACGAAGATCGAGGCGACCTACAAGGCGCACAAGAGCCTCCGGGGGCTCTTCGCGGTCGACGCCGGGTCGACCGCGGGCATCGCCGAGGTCATGCGGAAGTACCGGCTCCACGCCCGCGGCGTCCGGGCCGGCGGATACGACCTCCTGCCGACGACGCTGCAGGCGATCCACGATCACGACCTCGACTTCACGATCGACCAGCAGCCCTACCTGCAGGGCTTCCTCCCGGTGCTCCAGCTCTTCCTCGACCGGTACAGCAGCGGCCTCGTCGCTCCGGCCGACACGAACACGGGCCTGAACTTCGTCACGCGCGAGACCGTCTCCCGCTACCTGACGACGAAGAGCCGCTTCGAAGGGAGCTCGAGCCGGGAGCGATACCCGGTCGGGCGGACTTGAACTATTCCACTAGCAGAGTAGGATTGCGGCGCAGTTCCCCCGACGGAGGAGGCAACAGCGTGAGGAAGTTTTCGAAGAAGACCGTGGCGCTGCTCGGCGTCGCCGCGGCCGTCGCCGCGGTCGCCGCGAGCGCCGCGACGGCGAGCCACAGGGCGAGCTATCAGGTGTGCGTCCTGCTGCCGGACACGAAGTCGTCCGTTCGCTGGGTGCAGTTCGACGCGCCCGACTTCGCAAAGGCCTTCAAGAAGGCCGGCGTCACGGCGTCGATCAACAACGCGCTGAACGACCCGCTGAAGCAGAAGGCGCAGGCGCAGGCGTGCCTCGCAGCGGGCGCGACGGTCGTCATCGAGACCGCTCTCGACAACGGCTCCGCCGCGTCGATCGAGAAGCTCTTCACCTCGAAGGGCGGCCACGCGATCGACTACGACCGCCAGGTACTCGGCGGCAGCGCGTCCGTCTACGTCACGTTCGACGGCAAGGCCGTCGGCGAGGCGCAGGCGAAGGGCGTCATCGCCGGGATGAAGGCGAACGGCACGTACAAGGCGAGCAGCACCATCGCCGAGCTCTGGGGCGGCCAGACCGACCAGAACGCCTTCTGGTTCAAGAGCGGTAACGACGCCATCTTCAACCCGCTCTTCAAGAGCGGCGCGGTGAAGAAGGGCCCGCAGCAGTTCGTGCCCGACTGGGACGCGAACAACGCGGCGACCATCTTCGACCAGATGCTCGTGAAGACGAACAACAACATCCAGGGCGTGCTCGCGGCGAACGACAACATCGCCGGCGCCGTGGTCGCGGACCTCAAGGCCAAGGGCCTGAAGCCGGTTCCGCTCAGCGGCCAGGATGCGACTCCGCAGGGGATCCAGTACATCCTCGCGGGTTGGCAGACGGGCACCGTCTTCAAGTACGTCCCGCTCGAGACGAACGCGGCCGCCCAGGCGGCGATCGACCTCGTCAAGGGCACGACGCCGAAGACGAACACGTTCCGCATGAACGGCAAGAAGAAGGAGCCGACGCTCACTCTGCCGGTCGAGTGGATCACGAAGGCCAACTACACGACGCTGTTCAAGGAGGGCTTCCTCAAGAAGAGCGACGTGTGTGTCGGTGCGTACGCGAAGTACTGCAAATAGAAACGTCGGCGGGGGCGCCCTCCGGGGCGCCCCCGCTCCTCCATCTCATGTGGTAAGAACGCGCCGTGGCGAACGACACCCCGCTCCTCGAGCTTCGTGACATCTCCAAGTCGTTCGGCTCGGTGCAGGCGCTCGTGGACGTCGATTTCGAGGTTCGCCCGGGCGAGGTGATGGCGCTCGTCGGCGACAACGGCGCCGGCAAGTCGACGCTCATCAAGTGCATCGCCGGCACGCACATGGCCGACGGCGGCCGGATCCTGTTCGAAGGGCATGACGTGAGCATCCACGGGCCGAAGGACGCGGCCCGTCTCGGGATCGAGGTCGTCTACCAGGACCTCGCCCTGTGCGACAACCTCGACGTCGTCCAGAACATGTTCCTCGGCCGCGAGGTCAACAAGCTGCAGGTGCTGAACGAGGCGGCGATGGAGGAGAAGACATCGTCGACCCTTTCGACGCTCGCCGTCACGACCATCCGCTCGGTGCGCCAGACGGTCGCGACGCTCTCCGGCGGCCAGCGCCAGTCGGTCGCCGTCGCCCGGGCGGTCATGTGGAACTCGAAGGTCGTCATCCTCGACGAGCCGACGGCAGCCCTCGGCGTCGCGCAGACCGAGCAGGTGCTCGCGCTCGTGCGCCGCCTCGGCGAGCAGGGCCTCGGCGTCGTCATCATCTCCCACAACCTGCACGACGTCTTCGAGACGGCCGACCGCATCACCGTCCTGCGCCTGGGCCGGAACGTCGGCGTGTACGAGCGCAGGACCACCTCGCAGCAGGCGGTCGTCGAGGCGATCACGGCCGGGCGGCCGATCAAGGTGTCCGGGATCCCGGCGGAGGCGCCGGTATGACGACGGCCGACGTCGTCGGCCCGGGCGCCGCTCCGCCGCCGGTCGAGGAGGAGCTCGCGACGGGGCTCGCCGGGGTCTGGCAGCGCGCGTGGCTGAATCTGCGCACCGGGAACCTCGGCCCGCTGCCGATCATCGTCGGCGAGGTCGTCGTCGTCATCCTCTTCGGCTTCACGGCGACGAACTTCTTCACCGCCGTCAACTTCGTCAACCTGATCACCCAGACGGCCGGGACGGCGATGCTCGCCTTCGGCGTCGTCTTCGTGCTCCTCCTCGGCGAGATCGATCTGTCGATCGGCTACGTCGCCGGGATCGGCGCGCTCATCGTCGCCGAGCTGCAGCTCCCGGGGAGCGGCCACCAGGTGCCGGGCATCCTCGCGATGGTCATCGCCGTCGCCGCCTGCGCGGGCATCGGGCTGTTGCAGGGATCGATCATCGCCTTCGTCGGCGTGCCCTCGTTCGTCGTCACCCTCGGCGGCTTCCTCATCTGGCAGGGCCTGATCCTGAACGTGCTGGAGCAGCGCGGGACGATCATCATCCAGGACCGCTGGATCAACTACACCGACAGCTACCTCTTCTCGCACGCGGCGGGCTACCTCATCGCGGCCATCTTCACGTCGCTCTACCCGCTCAGCATCCTGTACAAGACGCTCGTCGCGCGCGGGACGACGATCGCGCAGCAAAACTGGGCAGCCGTCGGCGCGAAGGCGGCAGGCATCGCGGTCGCCGCGTTCGGCACGGTCGCGATCTGCAACCACGGCAGGGTCATCTCGCAGCTCCAGGGGCTGCCGCTCGCGGGTGTGATCGTCGTGCTGTTCTTCGTCCTCCTGACATTCCTCGCGAAGTGGACGACGTTCGGCCGGCACGTGTACGCGGTCGGCGGCAACGCCGAGGCGGCACGCCGCGCCGGGATCAGCGTCCCCCGCATCCGCGTGCTCGTGTTCATGATCTCCGGCGCAACCGCCGGAATCGGCGGCATCATCTTCGCGGCGCAGGTGAACTCGGTCGCGCTCACGTTCCCGCCGGGCAACCTGCTGCTGAACGCGATCGCGTCGGCGGTCATCGGGGGCGTCAGCCTCTTCGGCGGACGCGGCGAGGTGCGCGGTGCGCTTCTCGGCGCGCTCCTCATCGGCACGCTCCAGAACGGCCTGAACACATTGAGCATCTCGAACGGCTGGATCTACATCGTGACCGGCGGCGTGCTCCTCTTCGCGGTGACGCTCGACACGTTCGTCGTCCGGCTGCAGAAGCGCTCCGGCCGCTAGCGCGACGCTTTCGCGAGCGCGAGCCTCCCGACCCGCACGCCGACCGTGCGGCCGAGCGCGATGTCCTCGGGCGTGTCGATGCCGCCCGCCAGCGCTTCCTCGCCCGCGGCCCGCGCGCGGCTGTCGTA
>JAGWRZ010000034.1 GCA_028876365.1 Acidobacteriota bacterium
GCACGACCACGTCGGCGGCCGCGAGCAGCGACGGCATCGCGTCGGTGAACCCGAGGACGCGAACGCGCTCGTCGCCGTCATAGGCGGCCGCGAGCTTCGCCTCGAGCGCGTCGTTGCGACCGGAGACCGCGACGACGGTCGTCCCGGGCAGGGTCGCCGCCTCGACGACGGCGCCGGCGATGTCGCCGACGCCCCAGCCGCCGCCCGACACGACGACGATGCGGCCGGCGCCCGCGAGCCCGAGCTCCTCACGGGCGGCGGCGCGGGTGACGGACGCCTCGCCGAACGCCCGGCCGGCGAGCGGGGCGACGACGCACGCGCTCGCCGGGCCCGCCTCGCGCTCGACGAGCGGCACGAGCGAGCGATGCATGACGAGATGCAGATCGATCCCCGAGTGCGCCCAGAAGGACACGCCGGCGAAGTCCGTGATCGTCGCGAGCGCGGGGACGCTCAACCGCCCGCGCCGGCGAAGCGAGCCGAGCACGCTCGTCGCGGCAGGGTAGGTCGACACGACGATGTCCGGGTTCAGAGCCTCGAGGCGCGCGCGGAGCCCTCGGCTTCCGAGAGCGGCGAGGAATGCACGCCCGAGCGCGCGCAGCGGACGCACGTGATGGAAGAGCCAGAACAGCCCGTGGAAGATCCAGGGCGACCGCCGCAACTGGAACCGGTAGGCGTCGCGGAGCACCGAGCGGAGCACAGGGCCGAGCGCCTCGAGGGCGTCGACGAGCGTGACCTCGACCTCCGGCGCGATCGTGCGGATGTCCTCGGCGAGCGTGCGCGCGGCTGCGAGGTGCCCCTCGCCGACGTCCGCCGTGAGTACAGCGATCCGGCTTACGCGGACGGTCACCGGAGGACCGTATACCGGCCGGCGGCCGGATTCACGTGATGCCGACGAATCCGAGCCCCGCGCCGTCCACCGCGGCCGCGATCGCCGGCAGCGCCGCGAGGGTGGCGCGCCAGGACCCGCGCGAGGCGTAGTGGTCGGCGTCGTGGAGAAGCAGGATCTCTCCGCCCCGCAGGCCGCGTGTCAGCGTCGAGGCGACCGACGCGGCCGTCGCGCTCGCCTCCCAGTCTCTCCCCCATCGCGTCCAGAGCACGACGCGCAGGCCGAGACGGCGTGCCGCCACGAGGGCGGCGGCGTTCGCGACCCCGTACGGCGGCCGGTAGAGCCGGGGGGTCGCGCCGGTCGCGTCCTCGACGACGGCCTTCGCGCGGGCGAGGTCGAGCCAGGTCGCCCGCGGCGGCCGGACGGTGAGGAGGAGGTGGCGATGACCGTGCACGCCGATGCCGTGGCCCCGAGCCGCGACCTCGCGCGCGACCTCCGGATGGCGGAGGACCTGCTCCCCGGTCAAGAAGAACGTCGCCGTGACGGCGTGCCGTGCGAGTGCGTCGAGGATCGCGGGCGTCCCTTCGGGGTGGGGGCCGTCGTCGAAGGTGAGCGCCGCTCCCGCGCCGTCGCGCAGGCGCGTCTGCATGGCGAGCGCACGGGCGAGCCCGGCCGAGGCGAGCGCGCCCGCGGGAAGGGCGTACGCCCCGGCGGCGACCGCGGCCTCTCCGATTCTTCGCACGGCGTACCTTTGCACTCCGGCCGGGTAGACGACGAGCATGCTCGTTCTCGCTTTCGCAGCCGCGTTCCTCTCCGCCGCGCTCGCCTTCGGCGGCGCCGCCATGCAGGCGTTCGAAGCCCGGAAGGTGCCGCGCAAGCAGTCGCTGCGTCTCGGCTTGCTCGCCGCGCTCGCGCACCGCCCGCTCTGGGTGGCGGGAACCGCGCTGAACGTCGTCGCCTTCCTCGTGCAGGTGCTCGCACTCGCGCTCGCGTCGCTCGCGGTCGTGCAGCCGACGCTCGCGGCCGGGCTGATCGTCCTCGCCGTCATCGCCTGGTGGAAGCTCGGCGAGCCGATCCACGTGCGAACGGTCGGCGGGATCGCCGCCATCATCGCCGGCCTCGTCGGCCTCGCGTTCGTCGCCCCGCGCCACGACCATCTCCCGAACACCGGCGCGGTGACGGTCGGTCTCGGCGCCGCCTTCGTCGTGATCGTCGGCCTGCTCGCTGCGATGCGGGCCTTCGATCGCGTCGAGGGGATGCCGGCGAGCGTCGCGGCGGGCCTCGCCTACGCCTGGCTCTCATTCTCGGGCGCCCTCATCGGCGAATCGTTCCGGACGCACGCGTGGGCGATCGCGGGCGGCTGGAGCATCGCCACGGTCGCGGCCGCCGTCCTCGCCCTCGGCGCCGAGATGACCGCGCTGCAACGCTGGCCGCTCACCCGCTCGAAACCGGTCGTCTACGTCGTCCAGACCCTCGTCCCGTCGCTCGTCGCTCCGTTCTTCAGCGCATCGGGATTCGGGCCCGCGCACGGCGTGCCGTTCGCCCTCTCGCTTCTCGTCGTCAGCGGCGGCGCCGCGCTCGTGGCGAGCAGCCCCTCCGTCGCGCGCGTCGAGCAGCAGTAGCGCGGCGGCTACGTAGTTCCCCGCAGCCGGTCGCGCGCCGCCCCCCGATGACCGCGGGCCGCCGCGCGGGGAAGCTCGAGTCAGACCGATATGAGCCTCACAGCGACAGCCCGCTCGATCCCCGGCACCCTCCGGCAGGAGGTGGTGATCGACGGCAGGCACCGCCTCGTCACCGACGAGCCCGAGCGCCTCGGCGGCGAGGGCGCGGGCCCTGCGCCGCACGAGCTCTTTCCCGCTGCGCTCGCCTCCTGCATCGCGACGACGCTCGCGATGTACGCGCGGACGAAGGAATGGGAGCTCGGCGAGCTGACGGTCGCCGTCGACTACGACACCAAGGCGACGCCGCGCCGGTTCGCGATCGCGATCGAGCTCGACGGCGACCTGACCGGCGAGCAGCTCGACCGGCTGGAGCGGGTCGCCGCCTCCTGCCCCGTGCGGCGCGCCGTCGAGGCCGGGATCGAGTTCGTCGAGACGATCGCCGTCCGCCGGCCGGCACTCGCCGCGGGAGGCGTGTCGTGAGCAGGAAGCGGATCGTGATCCTGGGCGGCGGCACCGGCGGGACGATGACCGCCAACCGGCTCCGCCGCCGGTTCGACCTCGACGAGGCCGAGATCCACGTCGTCGACCGCGACGACCGGCACGTCTACCAGCCGGGGCTGCTGTTCGTCCCCTTCGGGCTCACCGAGGCTCGCGCGATCGTGCGAGCGCGGCGAGCGCAGCTCCGCGACGGCATCGTCTTCCACGAGGCCGAGATCGCCGGGATCGAGCTCGACCGCGAGGAGGTCGTGCTCGCCGGCGGCGAGGTCATCCCCTACGACGCCCTCGTCGTCGCCTCCGGCGCCCGGCTCCAGCCCGAGGAGACCGAGGGACTGACCGGGCCCGGCTGGAACGAGCGCGTCTTCACCTTCTACACGCCCGAGGGCGCGGAGGCGCTCCACGCCGCCCTCGCCCGGTTCGAGGGCGGCCGCATCGTCGTGAACCTCGTCGACATGCCGATCAAGTGCCCGGTCGCGCCGCTCGAGTTCGCCTTCCTCGCCGACTGGCATCTCCGAGAGCGCGGCCTCCGGAGCCGCACCGAGCTCGCCTATGTCACACCGCTCGACGGCGCCTTCACCAAGCCGGCCGCCTCGGCGCACCTGGCGGGCCTCCTCGCCGAGAAGGAGATCGAGCTCGTCACCGAGTTCAACGCCGGAGAGGTCGACGGCGGCGGCGGCACGCTCACCTCCTACGACGGGCGCGCGCTCGACTTCGACCTGCTCGTCACCGTTCCGCTCCACGGGGGCGCCCCGTTCCTCGGGAGCGCGCCGGGCCTGACCGACGCGCTCGGCTTCGTCCCGACCGACAAGGGGACGCTCCGGACGGCCGCCCAGCCGAACGTCTTCGCGCTCGGCGACGCGACCGACCTGCCGACGTCGAAGGCCGGCTCGGTCACCCACTTCCAGGCGGAGATCCTGAGCGAGAACATCGTGCGCTTCCTCGCCGGGAGAGAGCTCGAGCAGGGATTCGACGGGCACGCGAACTGCTTCATCGAGACCGGCTTCCACAAGGCACTGCTCATCGACTTCAACTACGACACCGAGCCGCTCCCCGGCCGCTTCCCCGGCGCGTTCGGCCTGCCGCTGCTGCGCGAGTCGCGGCTCAACCACCTGGGCAAGCTCGCCTTCGAGTGGGTCTACTGGCACGCGCTTCTGCCGGGGCACGACATCCCCGGCATCGGTCCGGCGATGCCCACCCGCGGCAAGGAGATCCCCGTCCACGCCGGAGCGAGGAGCACGAGATGACCGCGACCCTGATCGCGCACGCAACCGTCGACGTCGACGCCGAAGGCTTCCTCACCGACCCGACGCAGTGGAACGAGGAGATCGCGGAGGCGATCGCCGCCGAGAACGGCATCCCCGAGCTGACCGACCGCCACTGGCTCGTCGTCCGCTTCATGCGCGACCGCTACCTCGCCACCGGCAACGCGCCCTCGATCCGCTCGCTCGGCAAGGAATCGGGCGTCCCGGTCAAGGAGCTCTACGCGCTCTTCCCCACGAGGCCCGCGAAGCTCGCCGCCAAGATCGGCGGCATCCGCAAGCCCACGGGCTGCATCTGAAGGAGCCGACGATGACCGGACTGCTCGAACGAACGACACCGCTCGACGCCGAGCCGGCGACGATCGAAAAGGTCGCGATCGTCGTCTCGAAGGGCTCGCTCGAGGGCATCTACCCGGCGTTGATCATGGCCAACGGCGCCCGCATGGAGGGAATCGAGGCCGATCTCTTCTTCACCTTCTTCGGGCTCGACGCGATCCGCCCGGACCGCTACGCGAAGATCAAGGTCGCGACCGTCGGCAACCCCGGCATGCACCTCGCGACGTGGCTCGGCGGCGTCCCCGGCTTCTCCGCGCTCGCGACCCGGATGATGCAGCGCCAGATGGAGAAGATCGACATCCCGCCCATTCCGGAGTTCATCGAGCTCGTCCACGATTCGGGCGTGCACCTGTACGCCTGCAGGGCCAGCGTCGAGATGTTCGGGTTGACGATCGAGGACTTCGTCCCGCAGGTCGAAGCCATCATCAGCGTCGGCGAGTTCTACGAGAAGGCCGCCGGCGGACAGATCGTGTTCACCTGAAGCGCGGCTCACCGGCGCAGCAGCGGAAGGACGCGATCGCAGAGGAGGTCGAGCCCGGCCGGGTCTCCGAACTCGAGCCGGGCGACGCCCGCCTCGTACAGCGCGAGCGCATGCTCGGCGACCTCCTCCGGCGTGCCCGCGATGACGAACTTCTCGAGGGGCGGCGTCTCGCCCGCACCGAGCTCGAGCGTCGGGTCGAGCCCACCGACCACGTCGAGATACATCTGCACCTTCGCCCGGGCATGCGCGCGAGCGAGCGCGCCGTCCTCGTCGACGACGGTGACGGCGCCGACGACGATGCGTGGGCCGTGCTCCCCGAGCCACGAGCGCATGAGGCGCACCATCTCCGGGTTGGCGGAGCCGCCGATCTTCACCTCGGCCGCGACATCGCGGGCGAACGCCGCCGCGCGCGGCCGCCACGTGCCGATCGAGAGCGGCACCTCCCGCCGCAAGGGCGCGTACGCGAGCGCGGCTTCCGGTTCGAGCGTGAAGATCTCGCCCGCGAATCCGTCGCGCTCGCCCGCCAGCAGCCGCCGCACGACCTCGACCGCCTCGCGCAACCGCGTCAGCGGCCGGCGTTCGTCCAGGCCGAGCCGGTCGAGCCACGAGCCGACGACCATTCCGCAGTACGCCCGCCCGCCGGAGGCGAGGTCGAGCGATGCGACCTGGCCGGCGATCTCGACGGGATGCAAGGTCTGGGGGTTCAGCGCGGCCGGACCGAGGCGCACCCGCTCGGTCACGCGCGCGATCGTGAGCAGCGGGAAGATCGCCGGCTGATAGAACAGGTCGTGGAAGACGGAGACGACGTCGACGCCGGCGGCCTCGGCGCGGCGGGCGATCCGCTCGTATTCGTCCGGCGTCTTGTCGGACTGCAGGCCGAGACCGACCTCGTGGCTCAGGTGAGCTCCTCCGTGCGCATGACCCGTTCCCCGATGCGCTCGATCCGCATGACGAGCCGCTCCTCCGGATCGGGACAGCACACGAGCGTGTCCCGCTCGAGCCAGTCCTCGTCGGGGAGCCTGCGCTGCTTCGCCGGGAGCAGCGGCAGGACCGACTGGAGCGCGTACAGGCAGAAGTGCCGGCCCTCGGGGATGCGCACCCGGCTCGACTCGGTCACCTCGAAGTAGTCGCCGACCTCGAGCCCGCACACGGAGCGTCCTTCGATGCGCTCCACCGTCACCCGCAGGTCGTAGACGTGCATGTCGGTCATCAGTGGACGATCTCGGTGGCGAAGCCGACGACGATCGCGCGCGCGTCGGAGTCGTTTCGCATCGTGTGCGGGTGCGACGAGGGCCAGACGACGCACTGTCCCTCCTCGAGCCGGTACGCGACGCCGTCGACGACGAGCGAGAGCTCCCCCTGCGCCACGTACGCGACGTCGATGCCCGCGTGCGTGATCGAGTCGTCGAAGCCCGAGTGGGGCGCGAACGACGCGACGAGCAGCTCGAGCTGCGAGCCCGGGATGCGAAAGGCGGAGAACTCCACCCCGTCGCCGCGCGCACCCTGGCGTGCGGGGGCGACGAAGCGCGGCGTGGACTGGAGGAGCGAGTAGCCGAGGAGGGAGGCGACGTCGTGGTCGAGCGCCTGGGCGATGAGCGCGAGCCGCCCCAGGGCGATGTCCGAGTCGCCGCGCTCGACCGCGCCGAGGAAGGAGGCGGAGACGCCCGAGGCATCGGCGAGGGCGCGCACCGAGATCCCCCGCCGCTTCCGGAGCCGCCGGATGACCGCCCCCACGTCCGGGCTCGCAGCGCTCCGCTCGGCGTCCACGCGCCGACACTACTCGGTTCTTGCCTTTGGGCGAAATATCGGTCAGTGTTGCAACATTCAGGTCCGCCGCTGCGCGCGGCGGGGCTACGCCCGACAGGAGGGAGTTCGCAGTGGTCAGGTCGAGAGGAGCCAGGCAGGCAGCCGCGGCGCTCGCAGTCGCCGGCATCGCCGCGCTCGTCGGGGTCACGGCGACGGCGACGGCGGCGAGCGCCGCGAAGCCGAACTGCTCGTTCACCCTGAGGATCGGCGACGTGCTGCCGTTCACCGGCGGCCTCGCCGCGTACGGCGGGAACATGGACAAGGCGGTCCGGCTCGCGATCAGTCTGCAGAACGCCGCGCTGCGCAAGGCCGGCCTGGCGAAGAGCATCAAGGTCGTGCTCGTGGACTCGCAGGACGGTCAGACGCAGGCGACCGCCGCGGTCGAGGCCGCGAAGAAGGAGGTCGGAGAGCACGTCGACGTGATCATCGGAGAGATGGCATCGGGCGCGACGATCCCGATGGCGCAGTCGGTGACGATCCCGAACCACGTCGTCCTCATCTCGCCGACGGCGAGCGCACCCCAGCTCACGCAGCTCCAGGGCGGCCGCGGCTGGGTCTGGCGGACGTATCCGTCCGACAACCTGCAGGGGAAGGTGCTCGCGGAGGCCGCGCTGCAGAAGTTCGGCAAGGGAGCGACCGTCAACGTCGGCGCGCGCAACGACGCGTTCGGCACGGCGCTCGAGCAGTTGTTCATCGCGCAGTGGAAGGCGCTCGGCGGGAAGGTCGGCGTCGACATCTCCTGGGACCCGAACCAGCCGACGTTCGACACGGAGGCGGGCCAGCTCGTGTCGGGCAACCCGGCCGGCTGGGTGATCATCGACTTCCCCGAGACGTTCCTCAAGTTCGCGCCCTCGCTCATCCGGACCGGCAAGTGGGATGCGACGAAGACGCTCATGACCGAGGCGCTCAAGGACGGGCCGACCCTCGATCAGATCGGCCAGCCCGTCGTCGGCCTCTCCGGCACCGCGGCGAGCGCAGCGGGCGGACCGGCGGGGAACGCGTTCCACGCCCTCTGGAACAAGGACGTCAAGGGCGCGCAGCCGTACACCGGGTTCGAGGGAACGGCCTTCGACGCCGCGAACGTCGCATTCCTCGCCGCCCTGCGGGCGTGCTCCGCGTCTCCGGCGAAGCTCAAGAACCAGCTCGTGTCGGTCTCGGGGCCGCCCGGCGTCAAGGTGACCTTCCAGCAGATGCAGCGTGCGATCACGCTCACCCTCGCGCACAAGAAGATCAACTACGAGGGAGCGTTCAGCCCGGTCGACTTCTCGCCGAGCGGCGACATCTCGTCCGCGGTGTACGAGATCTGGCAGTACAACGGCAAGAGCCAGTTCTCGACCTTGAAGACCTTCACCTTCAAGGGCAAGTGATCGAGGAGCGGGCGAACCGCACGACGGTTCGGGACGGCGGCGGCTTCGAGGAAGCCGCCGCCTACTCCCGCGCCGTCCGCGTCGGCCGGCACGTCGCCGTCAGCGGGACCGCGCCGATGGACGACGGCGTCGTCCTCCATCCCGGGGACGCCTACGCGCAGACGCAGACGGCGATCGCGAAGGCGCTCGCGGCGGCGGCGGAGCTCGGTGCACGACCCGGCGACGTCGTCCGCACGCGCCTTCTGCTCGCGGTCGGCTGCGACTGGGAGGCGGTCGTGCGCGCGCACCGTGAGGCATTCGCAGGCATCGACCCCGCGAACACGTCGTACTACGTCGCGGGATTCATCCCCGAGGGCGTGCTCGTCGAGGTCGAGCTCGACGCGGTCCTGCCCGAGCCGCCCAGGTAGAGCTCGGCGACCCGCGGGTCGCCGAGCAGCGCGCGGCCGGTCCCGCTGTAGGCGTTCCGGCCCATGTCGAGGACGAGCCCCGTATCGGCCAGCCCGAGCGCACGCCGCGCGTTCTGCTCGACCATGACGATCCCGATGCCGAGCGCGCGGATCTCCGCGAGCTTCTCGAACACGAGGTCGATCGCCATCGGGGAGAGCCCCGCCGACGGCTCGTCGAGAAGCAGCAGCCGCGGCTGCGAGACGAGCGCCCGCGCGAGCGCGACGAGCTTCCTCTGGCCGCCCGAGAGCGACCCGGCCTGCTGCCGCCTGCGGTCGGCGAGCAGAGGGAAGAGCTCCAGCACGCGGTCGATCGCGTCCTGCCGGCGGGCGCGCGCGACCACGAGCGCGCTGACATGGAGGTTCTCGGCGATCGTCAGCGTCGGAAAGACGTTGTCCACCTGCGGCACGAGATTCATGCCGCGGCGGGTCAGTCGGTCGGCGCGCTCGCCCGTCACGTCGTCGCCGTCGAGGCGAACGGTGCCGGCCCGGGGCCGCACGAGCCCGTAGACCGCCTTCAGGAGCGTCGACTTGCCCGCGCCGTTCGGCCCGACGATCGCAACGATCTGCTCGGCCTGCGCGACGAGATCGACGCCGCGGAGGATCAACGCGTCGTCGTAGCCGGCTTCGAGCGCGGCGACCTCGAGCAACGGGGCGCTCAATGCGCCTTCCCGAGGTACGCGTCGACGACCCGCTCGTCGACGCGTACCTCGCCGGGC
>JAGWRZ010000005.1 GCA_028876365.1 Acidobacteriota bacterium
GACCCTGCGCTCTTCGCGGACGGCGGTGGAGGCCATCCCCGAAGGATCCCGGGCTAGGGCCGGAGGATCAAGTGCGCAGCGAGCGCGGCGTCCACGGCCTCGTCGCCTGCCGCCTCGCGCGCCGCCGTCTCGAGCGGCCCCGGGTCGCCTCGGAGGCGAAGCGCGGCCCGCGCATCGTCGAGACGGGAGCCGGTCCCGAGAAGGGCGGCGCTCGCGGCCCAGAGAGCGCCGTCTCCGTCGGCGTTCTCCGCACGGAGCTGGCTCGACAGCGAGATCAGCTCCGAGAGGTCCGAGACGGCGTCCGTCTCTCCGAAGGAGGCGATGCGGACGAGCCCGTGCGCGTACAGGTAGTCGCCGAGCAGGAGCGCAACGTCGGGGTCGGGCGGGGCGAACAGGCGCGACGTGCCGTAGTGCGTGAGGTACCCCTCGTAGATCGTCTCCAGCCCGAGCGCGAAGCGCGACTGCGCGAGAGGCGAGAAGACGGCGACGAGCGTGCGGTCACCACCAGGGCGCAGCGCCTCCTTCCAGAGAGCGCTCTCCCCGGCGGCGCCGTCGGCTATCTCGTCCCACACGCCGCGATCGTCCTGTCGATGTCGTCGTCGGTGTGCGCGAGCGACACGAACATGGCCTCGAATTGCGACGGCGCGATGTAGATGCCGCTCGCGAGCAAGTGGCGGAAGAGCGAGCCGTACCTCTCGGTGTCGCACCGCTGCGCATCCTCGAAGTTCCGCACGGCGCCGTCTGTCTGGAAGACGGTCAGCATTGCGCCCACGCGCTGGACGACGCCGAACGGCGCCAGCCCGTCGGCGAGACGGGCCGAGCGGCGCTCGAGCTCCTCGTAGATCGTCGGATCGCGCAGGCGCGTCACGACGGCGAGCCCGGCGGCGGTCGCGATCGGGTTCCCGGACAGCGTTCCCGCCTGGTAGACGGGACCGGCCGGAGCGAGCATCGCCATGACGTCCGCGCGGCCGCCGAAGGCGGCCAGGGGAAGGCCGCCGCCGACGATCTTCCCGAGGACGGTGAGATCCGGCGTGACGCCGTAGATCTCCTGCGCTCCGCCGCGTGCGACGCGGAAGCCGGTGATCACCTCGTCGAACACGAGGAGCGCGCCGGAGGCATCGCACAGCGCACGCAGCCCCTCCAGGAATCCCGGTGCAGGCGGCACGACGCCCATGTTCCCCGCGACCGGCTCGACGACGATGGCCGCGAGGCCCTCGCCGTAGCGCATCACCGCATCGGCGACCGCGTCGACGTCGTTGTAGGGGCAGACGATCGTGTCGGCCGTGACCGCCGCCGGAACGCCGGGCGTCGAGGGGATCGCGAGCGTCGCGAGCCCGGATCCCGCACTCGCGAGCATCGCATCGGCATGCCCGTGATAGCAGCCGGCGAACTTGATGAACCGGTCGCGACTCGTGAATGCACGCGCGAGCCGGAGCGCGCTCATCGCCGCCTCGGTCCCGGAGGAGACGAGACGCACCCGCTCGATCGACGGGACGGCGTCGACGATCTCCGCGGCGAGCGCGACCTCGGCTTCCGTCGGCGCGCCGAAGCTCGTGCCGCGGAGCGCCGCCTCGCGCACCGCTTCGAGCGTGGCAGAGTCGGCGTGCCCGAAGAGCAGCGGCCCCCACGACAGCACCCAGTCGAGATAACGGGTGCCGTCCACTGCCTGGAGATACGCCCCTTCGCCGCGCTCGACGAAGAACGGCTCGTCGAGCCCGACCGCCTTCATCGCCCGGACCGGCGAGTTGACGCCGCCGGGGATCAGCTCGAGAGCGCGGCGGTAGAGGTCGGACCGCGTGGTCAGAGCCACGCGGCGAGGTCCTTCGTCCAGTAGCTGATGACGAGGTCCGCGCCCGCGCGCCTGATCGCCGTCAGCGACTCGAGCGCGGCCTGCCGCTCGTCGAGCCAGCCCTCGCGCGCCGCCGCCTTCACCATCGCGTACTCGCCGGACACGTTGTACGCGGCGATCGGCGCGTCGAACGCCTCGCGCGCAGCACGAATGACGTCGAGATAGGGAAGCGCGGGCTTCACGATGATCGCGTCCGCCCCCTCGTCGAGATCGAGCTCGCACTCGCGCAGCGCCTCGCGGACGTTCGCGGGATCCATCTGATAGCCGCGCCGGTCGCCGAACGACGGCGCCGATCCGGCCGCCTCGCGGAAGGGCCCGTAGAACGCCGACGCGTATTTCGCCGCGTACGAGAGGATCGGCGTCGATGCGAAGGAATGGTCGTCGAGCGCCTCGCGGATCGCGCGCACGCGACCGTCCATCATGTCGCTCGGCGCGACGACGTCGGCACCCGCCTCGGCATGGCTGACGGCCGTGCGCGCGAGCAGCTCGAGGCTGCGGTCGTTGTGCACCTCCCCGTCGACGACGACGCCGCAATGGCCGTGCGACGTGTACTCGCACAGGCACACGTCGGTGACGAGGACGAGCTCGGGGAACTCGGGACGGAGCGCGCGCAGCGCGCGCTGGACGATGCCGTCGTCCTCCCACGCGCCCGTCGCCTCCTCATCCTTCTCGGCCGGGATCCCGAAGAGGATGACCGCGCGGACGCCGAGGCCGGCGAGCTCGTCCACCTCGCGCAGGAGGCCGTCGACGGTCACGCGTGACATCGCCGGGAGCCCCGCATCCGGGAGCGCCGCGTCCGCGACGAAGAGCGGCATGACGAATTGATCGAGCGACAGCCGCGTCTCGCGGACGAGACCGCGGAGCGCCCCGGTCCGGCGGAAGCGGCGGAGACGGACCTCGGGGAACGAGCTCACGCCGAAAGAGTACGCGCGCCCAGGCGCGCCAGGGCCCACGACACCGCCCCGATTCCCGCGAGCCAGAGCGCCTCGATCCCGACCCGGTGCCACGGGCTCGTGTCGTACAGCGCGGCGCCGAAGAACCTGACCGCATGCGCGAAGGGCAGGAAGAGGCTGATCCAATAGGCGAACGGCAGCGCCGCGCGCGGCACGAGACCGAGGAAGACGACCGGCAGGACGACGAGCACGGCGAGCAGCGACGCGGTCCGCGCCTCGCGGGCGAGGGCGCCGAGCAGCACGCCGCCCGCGCCGACCGCACCTGCCGCGAGGAGGACGCCGGCGAGCAGGAGCGGCAGCCGCGGCCACGGCTCCCCTCCGGTGACCCCGCCGACATCGACGACGACGCCGAACACGACGGCGATCGCGGCGCCCAGCACGCCGCCGACGCTCGCAGCGAGCGCGACCTTCGACCAGACGATCTGCCCGAGCGAAACGAGGCCGCGGCGCAACCGCCCGATCGTCCCCTCGTCGCGCTCGGCCGCCGTCGCACCGGCGGCGAGGAGCAGGGCGAGGAACGTCACCGTGACGGCGATGCCGTAGGACTGGACCTGCGCGGAGAGCAGCCACGTCCGGCCGCGCGACGCGGCCTGCTCGAGGGCGATCGGGTTCGCGGTCGCCCGCAGCGCGTCACCCGTCTGGGCGAGCCCCGCTTTCGCCTGGCGGACGAAGTCGGCGATCGCGGTCACGCGCGCGCTCGGCGGCAGCTTCCGGAGCTCCGTCGCGGCCCGGTCGAGGCCGAGCACGTCGAAGCGCTTGCCGAGGAACGTCCCCCGGCCACCGTGCAGCAGGAGGCGCACGAACGCGAGATTCGCGGAGATGTAGCCGCTCTGGAGCTTCTGGTTCAGCTGGTACACGAGCGACTGCACCTGCTGCGTCACGCGCGGCGCGAGACCGCCGCTCCCCGTCCGGAGGATCAGGTGCGGGCTCACCACCGTCGTCTGCAGGTCGCCGAGGAAGCCCGGGGGAACGGTGATCGTCGCCACCACCCGGCCGTCGGCGAGCTCCCGCGACGCCTCCGCGTCGGAAAGACGCACGAGCGTCACCTGCTTCGCGACGTCGTCGATCACCGACTGGATGTGGAAACGGTGGCCGCCGACGGCGATCACGGGCGGCAGATTGTCGTCGTCGACGAACGCCACCCGGGGCTTCGCGCTCGCGTAACCGGCGACGAGCCCGACGAGGAGCGCGATCACGATCGGGTACGCGACGAGCGCGCCGAGCAGGAGCGGCGAGCGGCGCAGGAGACGCAGGTCCTTCCGCAGCAGCAGGAGGACGACCCTCATCCGAAGACCTCCTCCACGCCGAGACTCGCGACGCGCCCGTCCTGAAGGACGATCGTCCGCGTCGCGTGCTCGATCTCCTCGAGGTTCTGCGTCGCGAAGCAGACCGCGCCGCCTCCGGCGCGCACGGCGTCCGCGACCTCCCACACGCGCTTCCGCTGGCCGGGATCGAGCGCGGCCGTCGGCTCGTCGAGCAGCAGCACCCGCGGGTCGCCGAGCAGCGCGAGCGCGACGTTCAGCCTCTGGCGGTTCCCGACCGACAGCTCCCCGGAGGGGCGCGCAGCAGCCGGCAGCGAGAAGCGCTCGAGCATCTCCCCAGCAGCGCGGGCCGCGTCGCGCACACCCTCGAGCTGCGCGAAGAGCTCGAGGTTCTCGCGTGCGGAGAGCCGCGAGTAGTGCGCGGGACGCTGCGGGACCCAGCCGACACGCGCGTGCGTCTCGACCTTTCCCTCGCTCGGCTCGAGCGCACCGGCGAGGATGGCGAGCAGCGTCGACTTGCCTGCCCCGTTCGGCCCGACGAGCGCGACCGTCTCGTTCGCATGGAGCTCGAGATCGGTCGGCGCGAGTGCGACGAGCTCTCCGTAGCGCCGCCCGACGCGCGAGGCGCGCAGGAGTGGCGACGTCACGACGACGCAGGCGCGGGGGGCGCGGGGGGAGCCGGCGGCGCCTCGGTCGGCACGAGCTCGACATCGACGGCGACCGGCTCCCCGGTATCCCACGTCTCGAGCTCGACGCGCTCGCTGAAGAACTCCCACGCCGCCCGGGCGGCGGCGAGGAGCGGCAGAGAGACGACGATGCCCGGGAAGCCGTAGATCTCGGCGCCGGCGAGAAGCCCGAAGATGACGAGGAGCGGGTGCAGCCGCAGAGTCCGGCCCAACAGGTTCGGGACGATGAGATGACCCTCCGCCTGCTGGATGCCGAGATACAGGAGTGCGACCCACAACGCCGCGATCGGGTCGGTGATCAACGCGTAGAGCACGGGTGGGATCGCCCCGAGCCACGGGCCGACGTACGGGACGAGCTCGGTGACGCCGGCCCACGCGCCGAAGAGCAGCGCGTACCGGCCCCCGTGTGGCAGGGCGCCGGCGAGACCGAGGATCCAGAGCCCGAGACCAGAGCTCGCGCCGATGATGAGTGAGAGCAGGAGCTGTCCCTTCACGTAACTCGCGATCGCCTGCTCCATGCGCTCGAGAAGCGGCGTGTTGCCGGGGTACGGCGGGAAACGCCGATCGACTGCGGCTTTGAGCCGCGGCATGTCGAGCAGCATGTAGATCGACACGACGACGACGAGCAACGTGCTGAAGAGCAGCGTCACGACGGCGAGGCCCGCGCCCTCCGCCCAGTTGAGCGCCTTCGTCGTGTACTTCTCGACGTCCTTCGTGCCGATCGAGTCGAGGAATCTCTTGCCGCTGCGCTCGACCTGGATGCGCCGCAGGTGGTGCCTGTTCAACCAGTGCTGGAAACGCGCGAGGTCGCGGTTCGCTCCCGTCTGCGGAGGGTGTCCGGAGGCGACCGTAAAGTAGTTGTCGATCCTGTGACTGGCGTGGCGCGTCTGCTGCACCACGACCGTCGCGAGTCCGATGACCGCAACGGCGACGACAGCGGCGAATGCGAGATACACGAGCGCAACGGCGAGACCGCGCGGGATCCGCGCACGCCCGAGCCCGCGCACGAGCGGATTGAGCAGCAGGGCGATGAGCAGCGCGACGAGGAAGAGGAAGATCGCGTGACGCACGGCGCCCGCGACGACCCAGATGAGAATGAGCAGC
>JAGWRZ010000035.1 GCA_028876365.1 Acidobacteriota bacterium
AGCTTCTGCGGCATCATCGACGAGCCGGTCGACGCGGACGAAGGCAGCGTCACGAAGCCGAACTCGCTCGTGCACCAGAGGACGATCTCCTCGCCGATGCGCGACAGGTGCGTGAAGAGGACCGCCGCTGCGTAGAGGTAGTCGAGCGCGAAGTCGCGGTCTGCGACGCCGTCGAGCGAGTTGCGCACCGACGGGGCCGGGAGGGGCAGCGGGAGGGTCGAGCCGGCGAGCGCGCCCGAGCCGAGCGGGCTCGGCGTCGCCGCCGCGGCGGCTGACTCGAAGCGCGTGCGGTCGCGCTCGAGCATCTCGACCCACGCGTGCAGGTGATGGCCGAACGTGACCGGCTGTGCGCGCTGCAGGTGCGTATAGCCCGGAAACGGCGTCTCCGCCTCGTGCTCGGCGAGGTCGAGGATCGCCTCGGCGAAGCCGGCGATCGCAGCCGACGCCTCGGCGCACGCATCCTGGACGTACAGGCGCGCCGCGGCGGCGACCTGGTCGTTGCGCGAGCGGCCGGCGTGGATCTTGCGGCCGGCGGGGCCGAGCAGCCCTTCGATGGCGGAGTGGACGTCCTCGTAGCCTTCGAGGAGCGCTGCGCCCTCATCCGCGATCGTGGCGAGGCGCGACTCGACGTCCGCGAGCTCCTCGTCGTCGAGGATGCCGACCGCGTGCAGCCGCTGCGCGTGGACGGCGGTGGCGGCGCAGTCGTATGGGAGCAGCTCCGCGTCGTCGGCGCGGAGGAACTCGTCCACGTCCGGGTCGAGGGCGACGCCCGTTCGCGCAGCCCAGAGGGTCATGCGGGCACCTCGAGCAACGGGTGGCCGAACCTGTCGAGGAACGCGCGTGTGTCGGCGATGTCGTTGTTTTTCAGCATGAGCTGGCCGATGCGGTCGGCCGCGCTGAACGCGGTCGCGCTCCGCTCCATGCTCAGCCGCTCCGGGGCGTAGGTCAGCTCGCCGCGGGTCTCGAGGATCGTGTAGTCGTCGCCGCGGCGCAGCTCGATCGTCACCTCGCCGGTGACCGGCCGCGCCACGTAGCGCTGAAGCGCATCGCGCAGCATGAGCGCCTGCGGGTCGAACCAGCGGCCCTCGTACAGCAGCCGGCCGAGGCGGCGGCCGTCGACGGCGTAGCGTTCGAGCGTCGCCTCGTTGTGGATCGCGCTCAGCAGCCGTTCGTAGGCGATGTGCAGCAGCGCCATCCCCGGCGCCTCGTACACGCCGCGACTCTTGGCCTCGATGACGCGGTTCTCGATCTGGTCCGACATGCCGAGGCCGTGGCGCCCGCCGATCGCATTCATCTCGCGCACGACGTCGACCGGATCGCCGGCCGGCGCGCCGTCCTCGAAGGCGATCGTGACGATCTCAGGCGCGATCGCGACGGAGGGGTCCCACGAGGCGACGCCCATGATCGGCTCGACGATGTGCATGCTCGTGTGCAGGTGCTCGAGGTCCTTCGCCTCGTGCGTCGACCCGAGCATGTTCGCGTCGGTCGAGTACGCCTTCTCGGCGGACGCGCCGTGGGCGAGCCCGCGTGCGGCGAGCCACTCGCTCATCTCCGTTCGGCCGCCGAGCTCCGTCACGAATGCGGTGTCGAGCCACGGCTTGTAGATGCGCAGGCGCTCGTTCGCGAGCAGCCCGTAGCGGTAGAAGCGCTCGATGTCGTTGCCCTTGTACGTCGAGCCGTCGCCCCAGATCTCGACACCGAGCTCCTGCATCGCGTGCACGAGCAGAGTGCCGGTGACGGCGCGGCCGAGCGGTGTCGTGTTGAAGTACGTGCGGCCCGCGGTGCGCACGTGGAACGCGCCGCACTGGAGGGCGACCAATCCCTCGCGCGCGAGCGCGTCCTTGCAATCGACGAGCGCCGCGTCCTCGGCGCCGTATCGAAGCGCTTTCTCGGGGATGGAGGCGACGTCGGGCTCGTCCGGCTGGCCGAGGTCGGCGGTGAAGGCGTACGGCACGGCGCCCTTCTCGCGCATCCACGCGAGCGCGCAGCACGTGTCGAGGCCGCCCGAGAAGGCGATGCCGACGTTCTCGCCGACGGGAAGCGACGACAGGATCACGCGGCGCCCCGCAACATGTGCGTCCGTACCTCGCCGGCGAGGTCCAGTCCCGTCGTCCCGTCGCGCGCGACGAGCAGCACCGTGTTCTCGCCCGCGATCGTCCCGGCGATGCGCGGGTGCCGCGCGACGTCGATCGCCTGCGCGAGCGGGCTCGCGTAGCCGTGCGGGGTCAGGACGACGACGAGGTTGCCGCTCGCCTCGACGTCGAGCGCCCAGCGCGCGAACGCGTTGGCGATCGCGTCGATGCGATCCGCTTCGGCCGCCTCCGGCGGCGCGTACACGAGGCGACCGCTCGCGCCGCGGACCTTGATCAGCCCGAGCTCGTGGATGTCGCGCGAGACCGTCGTCTGCACGACGTCGTGGCCCGCGTCGCGCAGCGCCTCCGCGAGCTCGGTCTGCGTCGAGACCGGATGCTCGCGCAGGATGCGCAGGATCGCCGCGTGACGCTGTTGCCTGTTCATGCGAGGACCTCCGTGAGGATGTCGAGTGCCTGGTCGACCTCGTCCGCGCCGACGACGAGTGGCGGGGCGAGGCGCAGGACGTTCGGGCCGGCGGTGAGGCACACGAGACCGGCGTCGAGCGCGGCGTCGCAGACCTCCTGCGCGGGCCGGTCGAGCACGGCGCCGGCGAGAAGGCCGTAGCCGCGCGCCTGCGTGACGGCCGGGAGGGCGGACAGGCCGGCGAGCAGGCGGGCGCCGTTCGCACGCACCGCCGCCAGAAGCTCCGCGTCGATGGTCGAGCAGACGGCGATCGCCGCCGCGCACGAGACGGGATTGCCGCCGAAGGTCGAGCCGTGGTCGCCGGGGGCGAACGCGCGCGGCGCCTCGTCGGAGACGAGCAGGCAGCCGATGGGCAATCCGTTCGCGAGCCCCTTTGCGAGTGTGACGAGATCCGGTTTCACGCCGAGCCGCTCGAAGGCGAAGAACGTGCCGGTGCGACCGACGCCCGTCTGCACCTCGTCGAAGGCGAGGAGCGCGCCGAGGTCGCGTGCGAGGGAGGAGGCGGCGGCGACGAAGGCGGGCTCGAGCGGGACGACGCCCCCCTCGCCGAGCACCGGCTCGATCAGCACGAGGCCGATGTCGTCCGACGCCGCCTCGGACAAGGACGGGATGTCGTTCGGGATCGCGAAGCGCGCGGGCCCGAGCGGCGCGAACGCGGCGCGCTTCGAGGGCTGGCCGGTGACCGCGAGCGAGCCGAGCGTGCGGCCGTGGAACGATCCCTCGAGCGCGATCACGCCCGCCTTGCCGGTCGCCTTGCGCGCGTACTTGAGCGCGGCCTCGTTCGCCTCGGTGCCCGAGTTGCAGAAGAAGGCCCGCGCGCCGCCGAAGCGGTCGGAGAGAAGCGACGCGAGCTCGACCGCCGGCTCGGTCGCGAACAGGTTCGACGCGTGCCACAGCCTGTCGAGCTGCGCATGGGCGGCCGCGAGCGGGGCCGGGTGGCGGTGCCCGAGCGCGACGACGGCGATCCCCGCGGCGAAGTCGAGGTAGCGGCGTCCGTCCGTTCCGGTGAGCCACGCGCCGTCACCCTCGACGAACCCGATCTTCGTCTCCGGATAGGTCGGCAGCAGTCTCGACTCGAGCGCGATCACGCGACCACCGCCGTCGCGCCGATCTCCGCGCGAAGGCCGCTGCGGGCCGCCCGCGACGCGGCGAGGAGCTTCGGGACGATGCCGCCGTGGAAGGCGCCGCCGCCGACGAGCGCCTCGGCCTCGGCGGCCGGGATCGAGTGCAGCAGGCGGCCCTCGTGGAAGACGCCCGGCACGTCGGTGAGGAAGAGGATGCGCTGCGCGCCGAGGCCGACCGCGAGCGCCGTCGCCATCTCGTCCGCGTTCACGTTCAGCGGGCCGCGCGCGAGCGGCGAGACGACCGGAACGCGGCCGTGCTCGAGCGCGGCCACGATCGCCGGCGGGCACGACGGCAGCGGCTGCCCGACGAGCCCGAGCTCGGGCACCTGCTCCGCCTGGAGGCCGACTTCGTCGCCCGCGAGCGGGAGCGCGTCGGTGCCGATCGCATCGCACACGGCGGCGTTGATGGCGACGAAGCTCTCGCGCACGACCTCGAGCGCTTCCGGAGTGGTCACGCGGCGGCCGTCGACGAAGCGCACCTCGAGGCCCCGGCGCTCCATCTCCTCGGAGATCTGCGGGCCGGCGCCGTGCACGACACAGACGGAGTGGCCGAGCGTACGCAGCTCACGCACGACGTCCGCCGTGCCGCCGATCGACGCCCCGCCCACTTTGAGCACGACGCTCACGCGCGTTCCTCGCCGGCGTCGGCTCCGAGGTCCACGCGTTTCACGAGCGGTACTCCGCGTTGATGCGCACGTAGTCGTAGGAGAGATCCGTCGTCAGGTACGAGGCTGCGCCGTCGCCGAGCGCGAGGTCGAGCTCGATCGCGCAATGGCCGTTCGCGAGGGCCGGCTCGTCGCCGGAGGGGACGCCGCCGACGAGAACGGGCACGCCGTCGATGACGATCGAGAGCCTGTCGAGATCGAGCTCCGCGTATCCGCCGTTCACCTTCGCGGATCCGGCGGCGGCGGCGATGCGGCCCCAGTTCGCGTCGTGGCCGTGCAGCGCCGTCTTCACGAGCGGCGAGGTCGCGACACGCTCGGCGATCGCGCGCGCCTCACCGGCGCTCGCCGCTCCGCGCACGGCGATCTCGGCGAGGACCGTCGCGCCCTCGCCGTCGGCGACGATCTGCTTGGCGAGCTCGCCGCAGACGGTGCGGAGCGCCGCCGCGAACGCGTCGTCGTCGCGCTTGCATCCGCTCGCGCCGTTCGCGAGGAGCAGGACGGTGTCGTTCGTCGAGCACTCGCCGTCGACCGAGATGGCGTTGAAGCTCGCCTCCACGGCGGGGCGGAGGAACTCGATCGCCTCGCCGGCCTCGAGCGGATAGTCGGTCGTGACGACCGCGAGCATCGTCGCGAGGTTGGGATGGATCATCCCCGAGCCCTTCGCCATGCCGCCGACGATGAAGCCGGGGCCGTGCGCGACGGACTCCTTCGCATGGGTGTCGGTCGTCATGATCGCCTGCGCCGCGTCCGCTCCGCCGTCCTCGCGCACGGCGATGCGCGCGATCCCCGAGAGGACGCGGTCGACGGGCAGGGGCTGGCCGATGACGCCGGTGGAGAGGACGAGCACCTGCTCCGGCGCGAGCCCGAGCTTCTCCGCCGCCGCCCTGGCGCTCGCGCGCGCGTCGTCGACACCGGCCGCGCCCGTCGCCGCGTTCGCGACGCCGGAGTTGGCGACGATCGCCTGCGGCTGCGCCAGCTCGAGGTGCTCGCGGGAGACGACGACCGGCGCCGCCTGCACGCGGTTGACGGTGAACATGCCCGCGCCGGTCGCCGGGACGAGCGCGTGCACGAGCGCGAGGTCGAGGCGCTCCTTCTTGCGGATCCCGGCGTGCACGGCGCCGGCGGCGAAGCCCTTGGCGGCCGTGACGCTCATACGAGCACTCCGGCGAGCCGCAGTCCCGCGGTCTCGTCGAGGCCGAGCGCGACGTTCGCGTTCTGCACCGCCTGGCCGGCTGCGCCCTTGCCGAGATTGTCGAGCGCGCAGACGACGATCGTCGTGCCGGTCGCCCCGTCCGCGAAGACGCCGATCTCGGCTCCGTCGGTTCCCTGGACCCGGGCGAGCTCGGGCGCCGTCCCCTCGGGGAGCACCCGTACGATGCCGCTCCCCGCATACGCGTCCTCGAGCAGCTCGCGGGCGTCCGACCCGGTTTGCACGTAACAGGTCGCGAGCAGGCCGCGCCGCACCGGGAGGAGATGCGGCACGAAGCACACGGGGAAGCCGAGCTGCTGTGCGATCTCGGGCGCGTGCCGGTGCGCGCCGACCGCATACGGCGACACGTTCTCGAGGACGAAGCCCGCGTGTGAGCTCGCCTTCGGCTCCCGGCCGGCGCCGGAGACGCCGGACTTCGCATCGACGACGACGCTCGCGGGCTCGACGGCGTCGGCGAGCGGGCCGAGCGCGAGGAGCGCCGCGGTTGCGTAGCAGCCCGGGTTGGCGATGAGGTTCCCCTCCGGCGCGTAGAGCTCGGGCAGGCCGTAGCTCCACGCGCCGGGTGCGTGCGCGTACCAGGAACGCGCGGAATCCGGGTCGACGAGGCGGTGGGCGCCGGAGAGATCGATGACGACGGTGTGCGCAGGCGGTTCGATCGCGGCGGCCCGCTCGTTGCCGAGGCAGAGGAAGACGACGTCGGCGCCGGCCGCGAGCGCGTCCTCGTTCGGGACGAAGCGCGGGAGGGAGCCGTTCAGCCGGACGTCGAGAGCGGAGGCCGGTGCGCCCGCGAGCGAGTCCGAGCCGAGCGCGACCACCTCCAGGCCGGGGTGGCGCAGGAGGCGGTCGAGCGTCTCCTGGCCCGAGTAGCCGGAGGCGCCGAGGATCGCTGCAGTCCGCATCTCCTGAATATTATGCATTGCAGCGCGTAGTATGCAACAGGCATCGGCCGGCGGCCACCGGGCCGGGTTTGGAACCATGGCCGGGACGGCAACAAAGACGGCTGCTCGGAGTCTCCCCGAGGTCGAACCGGATCCATGGCATGAAGAGGGACACGCGGATGGCGGCGAACACGTTTCGCGCACGGGTCTTCGGGACGGACGCCTCCCGTCTCATCGGGTTCGTGTGCGAGTGCGGCGACCCCGGGTGCCGTCGCACCGTCGCGCTGACGCTCGCCGAGTACCTCGCCACGCGGCCGGGGCTCCTCCTCCACGACGATCACGTCCCGGAAGAGCTCGAGGCGACCGGCTGACGGTCCGGCGCCGGTCGCCGAGCCGCGTGGAGCCGTCTTTCGCGGCCCTTTTCGCCCGATTCCGGCGCACGCCATACTTCCTCGATGAGCATCGGCATCGCGATTCAGCTCTTCGGAGCGGCGCTCAACATGGGGGCGTTCGCGCTTCTGCATTTCGAGATCGCACCGTCGTCGGCGCTGCGCTACCTCGTTCCGAACTTCGCGGGGTCCGTCGTCCTCGTCGCGAGCGCCTACCACGACGCGCAATGGGGCTTCTTCCTGCTCGAGTCTGCGTGGGTCATCGTCACGGCCCAGGCGATCGTCAAGCGGCGCCCCGTGCGGCACTGACGGCTACGGTAGGGCCCGGTGGTGGCGGTCGAGCGTCGTGTCGTCGTGACGGGTCTGGGCGCGGTCACCCCGCTCGGCTCCGACGTGGAGACGACCTGGAGCCGGCTCCTGGCGGGCGCACGGAGCGGCGCCGAGGTGACGGCCTTCGCCTCCGACCGGCATGCGGTGCGGATCGGGTGCGAGGTGCGCGACTTCGACCCGGGGCAGTGGCTGGATCGTCGCGGCGTCAACCGGACAGATCGGTTCGCCCAGCTCGCGGTGGCGGCGGCGCGCATGGCGGAGGCCGATGCGCGGGTCTCGGTGAGAGACGCGCCGGAGCGGGTGGGCGCGTCGATCGCGACCGCGCAGGGAGGCGTCGCAAGCCTCGCGGACTGTTGCGCGGGCGCCGAGTCGGCGCGCATTCATCCGACGACGGTCACGGCGTTCATGCCGAACATGGCGGCGGGATGGGTGTCGATGGAGCTCGGCGCGCGCGGCCCCGTCGGGGCGCCGTGCACGGCGTGCGCCGCGTCGGCGATGGCGGTCGGCGAGGGGTATGACGCCATCCGGCTCGGCCGGGCGGAGGTGATGTTCTGCGGCGGAAGCGAGGCGGGCATCACGCCGCTCGCCATCGCCGGGTTCGCGGCGATGAGGGCCCTGTCGCGGCGCAACGACGACCCCGCCGGCGCGAGCCGGCCGTTCGACGCGGACCGCGACGGGTTCGTCATGGGCGAGGGAGCGGCCGTCCTCGTCCTCGAGGAGCTCGAGCATGCGCTCGAACGGGGCGCGAGGATCTACGCGGAGCTCGTCGGATACGGGGTGAGCTCCGACGCGTTTCACATGACGGAGCCGGATCCGGACGGAGCCGGCCAGGCGCGCGCCGTGAGGGCTGCGCTCGCAGACGCCGCTCTCGACTCGGCCGAGGTCGACTACGTGAACGCGCATGCCAGCTCGACGAGTATCGGAGACGCGACCGAGACGGCGGCGATCAAGCTCGCGTTGGGGGAGGAGAAGGCGCGCTCGATCCCGGTCTCCTCGATCAAGGGCGCGATCGGACACTGCCTCGGCGCCGCCGGCGCGCTCGAGGCGGCCGTCACCGTCCTCGCCCTCCGCGACGGCATGGTGCCGCCGACGATCAACTTCGAGACCCGCGATCCGGCCTGCGACCTCGACTATGTGCCGAACACGGCGCGCCGGGTGCCGATCCGGATCGCGTTGAGCAACAGCTTCGGGTTCGGCGGCCACAACGCGGTTCTCGCGTTCAAGAGGCATCGCGCGGAAGAGACCGGCCTCATCGGCGAGGCGCGATGATCGCCGATCGGGAAACGATGACCGAAGAGCGCGGGAGCGGCTCGGCGGGCGTGCGCGTCGCCGCCAACCTCGCCGGGACGACGCTGCCGGTGATCGGGCTCGTCGTGGCCGTCGTGCTGCTCTGGAACCGGATGGTGGGGATCCGCGAGCTGACGATCATGTTCGCGGGCTACATCCTCGCGGGGCTCGGGATCACGGTCGGCTACCACCGGTTGTTCACGCACCGGTCGTTCCAGACCTATCGCGCTCTCCGGTACGCGTTCGCCGTCCTCGGGCAGTTCGCGGTCGAAGGAAACGTCGTCAGCTGGGTCGCGAACCATCGCAAGCATCACCAGTTCTCCGACCGTCCCGGCGATCCCCACAGCCCGCACGCCGACTACGGAGACGGCTTCGTCGAGGGCCTCAAAGGCCTGTGGCACGCCCACACCGGCTGGCTGTTCGACGGCGGGGCCGTCGCCGACCAGAACCGGTACGCGAAGGATCTCCTCGCCGACCGCGGCCTGCGGGTGATCGGCTGGTTGTTCGTCCCGATCGTCGTGCTCTCGCTGGTCGTGCCCGGCCTCGTCGGCTGGGCGTGGATCGGCGGCTGGTACGGCTTCCTCGCCGGGGTCGTCTGGGGCGGCGCCGTTCGCATCCTCCTCCTCCACCACGTGACCTGGTCGATCAACTCCATCTGCCACTACTGGGGCCGCCGTCGCTTTCCGGTCCGGGACGAGTCGCGCAATGTCTGGTGGCTGTCGTGGCTCTCGTTCGGCGAGTCGTGGCACAACAACCACCACGCCTTCCCGTCGTCCGCCTTCCACGGGCTGCGCGCCGGCGAGATCGACCCCGGCGGCTGGGTGATACGCGCGCTCGAGCGCTGCGGCCTCGCCTGGGACGTGGTCAGGATCCCGCCCGACCGCCAGGCGACGAAGGCGACGGCGCTCGTAGCGGCGCAGCGTGTGAACTGACGCGCCTCCGGCGCGGCCGCCCGTGGCCTCGCGCCGGCGGGGAGCCTCGTCCTGCGGGCCGAGACTCCCCGGGGTGCGAGCCAGCCGACGGTTCGGCGTCGCGTCGCCGTCCTAGTTGCCGCTCGAGAAACCGAGCGGAGAGCCGAGCTTCCAGTGGGCCAGCACCATGACGAGGGTGAGGGCGGGTAGGGCGTAGCGGTGCATCGGTGCCTCCTTGGGTTAGAAGTGGAAGTCCTGCAGAGCCTCCGCCGCACGCCGGTAGAGCTCGGCGGCCGGTGCGTGGTCTCCGTTCGCTCCGGCCAGGTCGCCGCGTGCCATCCAGACCGCGGCGAGCCGGCTGGCCGATTCGGGCGCGGCGAAGGTGCGCTCCGCGCGGTCGAGCCACGCACTCGCAGCGGGCGTCTCGTGCTCCGCGATGAATGACTGCGCGACGACGAGCTCGGCGTTCCCGAGCTCATCGCGGAAGTCCTCCCTCCCGGCCAGCAGGTCGATCGCCTCGAGCGCGCAGCGGCGGGCCTCCAGCGGGCGGTCGGTGTGCAACATCACCCGGGCGAGCGAGGACGTCGCCTGGGCGACGTCGGCGTCGCTTCCCGCCTCCGTTGCGGCGGCAGCCGCGTCGGCGAGCGTGCGCTCGGCGTCTGCGACATCGCCGAGGAGGAACTGCAGCCCGCCGAGGTTGTTGAGGATGCGCGCTTTCGAGAGCATGTCGTCCTGCCGGCGGTAGATCTCGAGCGCCTCCTCCGCGTAGAAGCGGGCGAGCAGCCACTGACGTTGGCGCTCGGCGACGAGCGAGGACTGGAAGAGCGCGTTCGCCCGTGCACGGTCGTCGCTCAGGCCGTCCGCGAGCTCGAGCGAGGCTTCCGCGTCGCGCGCGGCGGCGTCCCAGTCGCGGCGGAGCTGATGGCACCGCGAGCGCCAGTTGAGGACGTGCGCCGCCAGGAGGGTGGACGGCCGGGCGGAGCGCGCATTCGTCTCCAGCGTGCGCGTGAAGAGCGCCGTTGCGTCGGCGACCTCACTGCGCTTGAGCGCGACGCAGCCGCGCCGGAAGAGCACCGCGGCGTGATCGGTCGCGTCGAACGCGGGCGATTGCACGATCCCGTCGGCACGCTCGAGCAGGCACGCCGCCTCGTCGAGGCGCCCGCAGTACATCTGCGCCCAGGCGGAGGCGAGCAGGTGGCGGCAGGCGAGCACGGGGAAGCTCCGCGTCTCCGGCCAGAGCTCGTCGAGCAGCTCCAGCGCCGCGGCGTGGCGATTTGCCTCGGTCAGCCGCTCGGCCTCGGCGAGACGCTGTTCGAGGTCCTCGCTCGGCGGCTCTCCGAGCGGGCCCGCGCCGAAGGGAGGAGCCGGCTCGTCGAAGAGGTGGGGCGCCGCTGTCATGCGTCTCAGCATCGCCGTCTTCCGGCCGCTGTCGATTCGCGTTCCGGTTCGACCTGGCTCCCCCGATCGGTTGGTTCCCGCCGCGTTTTCCGGTAGGCCCGCTCGACGCAGGATCAAGCCATGAGACCGGTGCGGAGCGCGACCGCGACCGCCTCGGTGCGTGTGCGCGCGCCGAGCTTCCTCATCGCATGCTGCGCGTGAACGCGGACGGTGGCCGGCGCGAGGAAGAGGCGGGAGCCGATCTCCTCGTACCGGCTTCCGTCCGCGAGCATCCGCAAGACCTCGCGCTCGGACTCGGTGAGCGTCGTCTTCGCGTCGGCGCGCCCGCGGGACGCGAGCGCCGCGGCCAGGACCGGATCGATGTAGATGCCGCCTGCGGCGACGAGGTCGATCGCCCGTCCGAGGTCCTGGAGCGGTGCATCCTTCGACGCGAATCCGCGCGCGCCGCGATCGAGGGCCTCGGAGGCGAGCCCGCTCTCGGCGACTCCGGAGTAGAGGAGCACGGCCGTGCCGGCGTCCCCGTTCGCCAGTTCGCGCGCGAGGTCGAGCCCGTCGAGCTTCGGCATCCGGACGTCGGAGATGCAGACAACCGGTCGCAGGCTCATCGTCAGGGCCAATGCCTCGTCGCCGTCGCGTGCGACGGCGACGACGTCGAAGCCGGCGGCGGCGAGCCACCGCGAGATGCAATCGAGAATCGCAGGATGATCGTCCGCGACGATGCACGTGGTCGACCCCCGCTCGTAGGGCGAGACCGAACGGGCCATCATCCGGCTTCTTCCCGATCATCTCCGAGCTCGTGCTTCGCGAGTCGTTGCAGCTCCCGCGTGAGAGATGCCGCGCGCTCGGCGGCGCCTGCGATCTCGTCCAGATCGGCGAGAGACTCCATTGCCGGAAGCGCGGGGCGCAGCAACGCGGAGTACACCTTGATCGCGAGGACGGCGTTGTTCAGGTCGTGGGTCAGATCGACCACGCGCAGGAGGAACGTCGCATCGCCGCCGTGCCGGGCCTGCGTCCGCGAGGTCGGATGGGAGAGATCGAGACTCATCACCGGGATCGTCGGCGGCCGCGGCGGCGCCGGGTGTCCCCCATGTGTGGCCCGGATGGCTGCGGGTCAGCCGAGCAGGGAGTGCCGGTGGGCCTCGGCGACGGCCTGCGTCCCCGTCCTCGCGCCGAGCTTCTTCATCGCATGCTGCACGTGGGTACGCGCCGTATCGGGCGCGATCCCGAGCTTCAGCCCGATCTCGCCGTACGAGTCGCCGGTGGCGAGCAGGCGGACGACGGCGAGCTCCCGGGGCGAAAGCGTCCCCGAGTGCCCCTTCGAGAGCGCGGCGACCGCTCGAGCGAGCAGCGGTTCGACATAGAGGCTTCCCGCTGCGACGGCCCGGATCGCCCGTGCGAGCTCGTCCAGCGGCGCATCCTTCAGCGCGAAGCCGCGCGCGCCCGCGTCGATGGCCTGCCGCGCGATCGCCGGATCGGCCACGCCGGAGTAGATGAGCACCGCCGTCGCGGGAGCGGCGGTCGCGAGCGCGCCCGCAAGCTCGACTCCGTCCAGCCTCGGCATGCGGAGATCCGCGACGAGCACGTCCGGCCGAAGGCTCCGCGCCCTCTCGAATGCCGCACGCCCGTCCGCCACGGCGTCGACGACACGGAAGCCGGCCCTCTCGAGATGGCGGGTGACGCTTTCGAGGATCGCCGGATGGTCGTCGGCGATGAGACAGGTCACGGGGCGGCCGGTCGCGGGTCCCCTCACGGACGACACGTCCACGCGAGCAGCCACTCGACGTGCGAGAGCAGGTCGTCGGGCCGGAAGGGCTTGCTCAGGAGAACAGCCGTCGCGTCCGAGTTGAAGTCCGGACGCGGCGCGTATCCCGAGATGTGCAGGACGGCGAGGCCTGGCAGGCGGGCGCGGAGTCTCTCCGCCAGCTCCATGCCGCCCGAGGGAGGCATGACGAGGTCGGCGATGAGGAGATCGGGCGCCGCATCGGCGAGCGCGAGAGCCTCGTCGCCGGTCGCGGCGGACAGGACTGCGTAACCCGCTTCGCGCAGCTGCCCGACGACCACGTCGCGCACGTCGTCGTCGTCGTCGGCGACGAGGATGACGCCGGCGCCCCTCACCCCGGCGCTCCGTGCGCGTGTGCGCCGCGGCGGAGAATCGCCTCGAGCACGTCGACCACGGCGGGATCGAGGCCGCAGTCGGCGCGCATCGTCGCGAGCGCCTCGTGCTCGGGCAGCGCGGCTCGATACGGGCGATCGGACGTGAGGGCGTCGAAGACGTCTGCGACGGCGGCGATGCGGCCGGGCATCGGGATCTCCGCTTTCGCGAGCCCGCGCGGGTAGCCGCTGCCGTCGAAGCGCTCGTGGTGCGTCCAGGCGATCACGTCCGCGAGGCGGAGCAGCTCGCTGTCGGCGCCCGCCAGGATTCCGTGACCGATCGATGCGTGCGTCTGGATCACGAGGCGCTCGTCGGCCGACAACGGCCCGTCCTTCAGCAGCAATTCGTCGGGAATCCCGATCTTCCCGACGTCGTGGAGCAGGCTCGCCAGGCGCAGCGTCTCCGCGTCGTCGTCGCTCCATCCGAGTGCACGGGCGAGCCGGTAGACGAGCCCGCTCATGCGGTCGACGTGCATCCCGGTTCCGGCATCGCGCGACTCGACCGCCCGCGCGAGCCGTTTGACCGTCTCTGCCCGCGAGTCGTCGAGCTCTCGCGTTCGGACGCGCACGAGCGCCTCGAGGCGATCTCGATGAGCTCGATTCTCGAGCACGAGCGCGCGCCGCTTCAACGCACCCGTGACGGTGAACAGCAGCTCATTGAGCGCGAAAGGCTTGATCACGTAGCCGTAGGCGCCGCCGAGGAGCGCGGCGTCGGCGCTCTCGGCGTCGTCGCGGCCGGTGACCATCACGGCTGCGATGTCCGGATGCTCGGTGCGGAGCGCCGCGATGAGCGACGCCCCCGAGCCTCCGTGCATCTTCATGTCGGTGACGACGAGCTCGGGCGCTGCCGCGGCGACCGTCTCCAGCGCCTCGGCCTTGCTGCACGCCTCGGTGCACCGGAATCCGTGGCTCTCGAGCACGCGTATCGTGAGCCTGCGCGCCGGCGCCTCGTCGTCGACGACGAGGATCGCGGCGCCCGCGAACTCGTTCACGAGCGCTCCCCTCCGCCGGCGAGCACGTCGCGGATGCTGCGATCGAGGGCCTCGCTCGTGAAGGGCTTCTGGAGAAACGCGCACCTGCCGACTCCGCCTGCGTCGTCGAAGCGCGCGTCGGACGCGTAGCCGGAGATGTAGAGCACGGCTTCCAGGGAGTGCGATCCGGCCAACCGCGACGCGAGCTCGCGGCCGTTCATGTCGGGCAGCATGAAATCGGTGACGAGAAGATCGAAGCGCGCTCCGGCGCCCGCTGCGAGCGCCTCCGTGGCATCGGCCGCCGTGGTCACCGCGTAGCCGAGCCGCTCGAGCTCTCTTTTCAGCAGGCGGCGGATCACGGGGTCGTCCTCGGCGAGCAGGATCCGCTCTGCGCCGCCTCGCACGCGGGTCGTGCCGCTCGTCTCCCGGGCCGGCCGGAGATCGCCCTCGACTGCCGGGAGATGGATGCAGACTCTCGTCCCTGCCCCGGGCGCGCTCTCGATGCGGATGCCGCCCCCGCTCTGCGCGACGATCCCGTGGACGGTGGAGAGACCGAGCCCGCTTCCGTCCCCGTCGCCCTTCGTCGTGAAGAACGGCTCGAACGCGTGCGCGACCGTCTCCTCGTCCATCCCGATGCCGGTGTCCTCGATGCACAGGCGCACGTACGGACCGGGCGTGAGATCGAGCGAGGCGGCGTCGCCGTTCATCAGGACGTTCTCGGTCGTGATCGTCACGCGCCCGCCGCTCGGCATCGCGTCGCGCGCATTCACGAGGAGGTTCGCGAGGACCTGCTCGAGCTGAGCCGCGTCGGCGAGCACGTACCGGAGCGAGGGATCGAGCGCGAGCGACATCTCGACGTCGTCTCCGACCATGCGCGCGAGCATGCGCTGCGTGTCCTGGACGACCGCGTTGAGGTCGAGGACGACCGGCTGGATCACCTGGCGCCGGCTGAAGGCGAGCAACTGCCGGGTCAGCGACGCGGCGCGCTCGGCGGCGAGCACGATCTCGCCGACCTCGTCCGCTTCCGGGCGTCCGGCGGTCCGGCGCTGTGCGGACAGCGCGTATCCGACGATCACCTGGAGCACGTTGTTGAAATCGTGGGCGATCCCACCTGCGAGGCGCCCGATCGCATCGAGCTTCTGCGACTCGTTCAGCTGCCGTTCCAGCGCGCGCCGCTCGGTGACGTCGGTGATGACGTAGGTCACGAGCGTCCCGCCGTCGCTCTCGAGCGCGCCGCGCCCGATCTCGACCGGGAACTCACTGGCATCACGACGGCGGCCGACCGTCTCCCCACCCCTCGCAGTGGGTGGCTTCGGGACGATCAGCTCGATCGGCTGGTCGATGAGCTCGCTGCGGCCATACCCGAACATCCGCTCGGTCTGGGGGTTGACGAGCGCGATTCGGCCGTCGGGGTCGACCGTCACCATCCCGTTGGGGAGCGTCTCGATCAGATTGGCGTAGCGCCGCTCGCTGGCCTCGACGGCGTTCATCGTCGCCTTGAGCCGGCGATCGCCGTCGACGCGCTCGGTGACGTCGCGGAACGACACGAGATGAAAGCCGTCGAGGATCTCCATCGTGGCGCTGTACTCCACCGCGCGATCGACGCCGTCCGAGCGAACGACCCACACGAGGCCCTCGCCGTTGCCGTCGCGGAGCGCCGCGGCCCATCCCTTCTCGAGATCGCCGAGCGACTGCGGCGCGACGAGCTCCCACGCGCTCATGCCGAGCAGCTCGGGCTCGCGTCGTCCGAGCAGGGCGGCCAGCGCGGGATTCACGCGTACGCACCGAAGCTCGCGGTCGACGATCGCGAGTCCGTCGCGCGCTCCCACGAAGATCGACTGGAGCTCGGCCTCGCGGTGCGCCGCCTCCGCCCGCGCGGCGCAACTGACGTGGGCGGAGCCGAGCAGGTGGGCCAACCCGTGGAGGAACGAGCGCTCGGCGGGGGCGAAGGCGTGCGCTCGCCGCATGTAGGCCCCGATCAGCCCGACGGGGCCGGTCGGCCCGGGGATCGCGGCCCGGATGCCGACGACGACGCCGTGGGCGGCGAGCCGGTCGGGCAGCGGATCGTCGATGCCGCGGACGAGGTCGCAGACCTCGACCTCGGCCATCGCCCGCGCGTCGACGGAGCCCGGCCGGGCATCGGCGAGGGCATGGCCGACCACTCCGTCGCTCCAGCCGGCGCCTGCGACCATGCGGAGCCGACGGCCGGCGCCCTCGAGGACGAGCACCTCGACGAGGTCGGCGCCGGTCTGCTCGCGCGCGACCGAGCACGCCGCATCGAGGAGCTCGTCCTCGGAGAGGCCGTCGAGCGCGCGGCGGCCGAGTGCCGCGAGCGCCGCGTCCTGGTCGGCCCGCCGCCTCAGCTCGTTCTCGGCCCCCCTCAGCCGGCGCGCCTCGGCGAGGAGCTTTCGGTTCAGGGCCCGGCGATGGCGGAGCTCGAAATCGGCCGGGGGCGCCGCGGGGACGGCGGGATGCGTCTCGAGCGCCCTGTCGACGGCGGTGAGGAGCTGCTCCGGCGTCGCCGGTTTCGCGAGGAACGAGCAATGTTCGAAGTCATCCTCCATCTGCGCGAACTCGCCCTGCGTGTAGACGGCGCTCGCGAGCACGACGCGCTGGTCACACGTCGCCGGGGCCGACCGCAGCGCGTGCACCAGCTCGAAACCGTCGAGCTCGGGCATCAGGAGATCGGCGAGAACGAGGTCCGGCGGCTCGGCGGCGATCGCCTGCAGCGCCTCCACCGGGCTGGTGAAGGGCACGGCCTCGTGACCGCCGTGGCGGAGCACGTGCACGTAGAGCTCCAGGTCGTCGGCGTGGTCGTCGACGACGACGACCCGGCTCATGGCGAGCCCGTGCCGAGCGGGAGGAACGACGCGAGCTGCCCGGGGAGCCGGCCCGGGTCGATCGGCTTCGCGATGTAGCCGGCGAACCCGGCATCGAGGATCATCTCCCGGTCGCCCGGCATCGCGAGCGCGGTCACGGCGACGAGCGGGACTTCGGCGTAGCTCTCGATCGAGCGGAGCGCCCGGGCCGTCTCGAAGCCGTCCATCTCGGGCATCTGGATGTCCAGGAGCACGATTTCCGCCGGCTCCCGCTCCGCGAGCTCGAGCGCCGCCGCTCCGCTCGTTGCCGAGATCGTGTCGTGGCCGAAGGCGCTGAGCAGGAAGACCATCAGCTCGAGGTTCTCGCGATTGTCCTCGACGACGAGGATCCGAGCCACGGGCTACGCCTCCTCGAGCGTGAGCATGAACCGGCTGCCCTTGCCGGGCGTGCTCTGGCACGCGATGTCGCCGCCGAGGCTCGTTGCGAGCTTCTGGCTGATGTAGAGGCCGAGCCCCGTGCCGTCGTGGCGACGGGTGGCGGAGGACCCGCCCTGCTCGAACGCCTGGAACAGCTTGACCTGGTCCTCTGTCGGGATGCCGGAGCCCGTGTCGGTGACGGTGATGACGACCCGGCCGCTCTTCGGAGCGCGTCGCGCGCTGATCTTGATCGAGCCGGTCTCCGTGAACTTGATCGCGTTGCTCGTCAGGTTGAGCAGGATCTGCGTGAGAGCACGGCGGTCGGCCCGCACGTGGAGATCCTCCGGGACCGCGACGGTCAGCAGCAGCCCCTTCTCGGTCGCGAGCCCGCCGAGGGTCCGGACGATCTCGTCCACCGCCTCTGCGGCGGCGAGACGCTCGGGCTCGAGGTCGAGCTTGCCCGACTCCACCTTGGCGAGGTCGAGGAGGTCGTTGATGAGCGACAGCAGATGCTTGCCGCTCGCCTGCACGGTCTCGACCTGCTTGTGCTGCTCGTTGGTGAGCGGCCCGGAGTAGCCGAGCAGCATCGCCCCGGTGAAGCCGATGATCGAGTTGAGCGGCGTGCGCAGCTCGTGGCTCATGCTCGCGAGGAAGCGGTCCTTCGAGAGGTTCGCCCGCTCGAGCTCGGCGTTCGCATCCTGAAGCTCGACCTCCCCCTGCTTGCGCGCGGTGACGTCGCGGGCGGCGGCGACGACGCCCTGCAGCCTGCCTTCTCGATCCGTGAACGAGGCGGCGTTGAAGAGGATGACCGTCTCGCCGCCGCCGGCGTCGAGCGCGGTCAGCTCGACGTTCGTCACCGACCCCTCGCGCACCGCCACGCGGATGGCGTCGTCGACGCGCTCCGGCTCTGTGACGTACTCGCGGAAGCGCCGGCCGATCAGCTCCTCGCGCGTGTGACGCGTCAACGCCTCCATCTGCTGGTTGACGTCGGTGATCACGCCGATCGGGTCGGTCGCCATCATCGCGTCGATGTTCGCCTCGATCACCGAGCGCGTGTAGAGCTGCGAGTCGCGGAGCTGTACCTCGAGCTCGCGCTGCGCCGTGATGTCACGGGCCAGCGCGAGGATGCCGAGGGGCGAGCCCTCCGAATCGGTGAAGACGCCTGCGTTGAAGCTGACCGTGACCTTTCGGCCGTGACGTGTGACGAGCACGAGCTCGTAGCCGATGACGCGGCCCTTGTCGAGCGTCTCCGCCACGCCCCGCCGTGCGAGGTCGGCGTCGGTGAAGTACTCCTGGAAGCGGGAGTTGACCAGGTGGCGGCGGGAGTAGCCGGTGAGGCGGCTCGCCTCCTCGTTGACGTCCGTGATGACTCCGTCCGGAGCGATCGCAAACTGCGCGTCCGGCGAAGCCTCGATCAGCGACCGGTTGTACGACTGCTGTTCCTCCAGCTGCGCCTGGAGGCGTGCCTGGCCCGAGGTGTCGCGCGCCGACGCGAAGATGCCCTGCGTCGTCCCGTCGGCGCCGCGGTAGGTCGAGGCGTTGAAGGAGACGATCGTCTTCCGGTCGCTCTTGCTGCGGAGGGCGAGGTCGTAGTTCGTGACGACGCCGTCGGCGAAGGTCAGCTTGACGCCGCGATCCGCGAGCTCCGGATCGGTGAAGTAGTCCTTGAAGGGCGTCCCGACGAGCTCGTCCCGCCTGGCGTCGGTCAGCCGGCAGAGCTGCTCGTTGACGTCCGTGATGAATCCGTCGGGGTCGACCGTCACCAGGCCGTCGACCGACGACTCGATCAGGCCCCGCAGGTATGTCTGCTGCTCGCGGAGCGCTTCCTCGAGGCGGACGCGGTCGGTGATGTCGCGCGCCGAGGCGAAGATGCCCCGCACCGCCCCGTCCTCGCCCTCGAAGACCGAGGCGTTGAACGACACCTGGAGCTGCCTCCGGGTGCGCGACACGAGCGTCAGGGCGTACTCGGTGACGAATCCGTCGGCGAAGGTCTGGCGGACGCCCTCGCGCGCACGGTCCGGCTCGCTGAAGTAGTCGGCGAACGGCGTGCCGACGAGCTCTCCGCGCGTGTACCCGGTCATCTCGCACATGCGCTCGTTGACGTCCGACACGAATCCGTCCGAGTCGACCGTGACGAGGCCGTCGATCGACGCCTCGATGAGACCGCGGTTGTACTTCTCCGACTCGCGGAGCTGCTGTTCCAGCTGCTTGTGCTCGGTCACGTCGCGCGCCGCGGCGAAGACGCCCTGGAGGCTGCCGTCGCGGTCGTAGAACGTGCTCGCGTTGTACGACACGACCGTCTCGAGCCCGTTCGCCGCCCGTGCCGTCAGCTCGTAGTTCGTCACCTTGCCGTCGCGCAGCACGCGCCGGATCCCGTCCTCGGCTCGCTTTGGGTCCGTGAAGTAGTCCTTGAAGAGGCTGCCGATCAGCTCTTCGCGCGTCGAGCCGGTGAGGGCCTCCATCTCCTGGTTGACGTCGGTGATCACGCCGAGGGAGTCGGTCGTCATGAGGGCGTCGACGTTCGACTCGATCAGCGAGCGGGTGTAGAACTGCGAGTCGCTCGCACGCTCCTCGAGGGTCTTCTGCTCGCTGATGTCGCGGGCGGAGGCGAACACGCCGCGAACCTCGCCGTTCGTGTCGCGGAACGTCGCTGCGTTGAACGACACCGGGACCTCGGCGCCGGTCGCCGAGACGAGCGTGAGCACGTAGTTCGTGACCGATCCGGCCTCGAAGGTGAGCGCGACGCCTCGCTCGGCGAGCTCGCGCTCGGAGAAGTGATCCGCGAACCGCGAGCCGATCAGCTGCGCGCGTGACCGTCCGGCCATGCGGCACATCGTCTCGTTGACGTCGGTGATCGTCATCTCCGCGTCGACCGTGAGCAGCCCGTCGACCGACGCCTCGATCAGCCCGCGGTTGTAGGCGCGCTCGTCGGCCAGCTGCTGCTGCAGCGCAGCCTGCTCGGTGACGTCGCGCGCCGAGGCGAAGATGCCGCGCACGACGTCCTCTTCGTCCTTGAACACGGCGGCGTTGAACGAGACGAGCCGCTCCTCGCCGGTGCGCGTGCGCAGCGTCAGCTCGTAGTTCGACGCCGATCCCCGGTCGAACGTGAGTCGTACGCCCTTCGAGGCTGCCTTCGGGTCGGTGAAGTAATCCTGGAACGCCGAGCCGATGAGCTCCTCGCGCGTGTAGCCCGTCAACCGGCACATGGTCTCGTTCACGTCGCTGATGACGAGCAGCGGATCGACGGTGATGAGGGCATCGAGCGAGGCTTCGATGAGGCCACGGTTGTATGCACGCTCCTCCGCGAGCTGGCGCTGGAGGACGGCCTGCTCGGTGATGTCGCGGGCCGACCCGAAGATGCCCTGGATGCCGCCGTCGGGCCCCTCGAAGACGGACGCGTTGAACGAGACCTGCCGCTCGCCGCCGTCGCGAACCCGGAGCGCGAGGACGTAGTCGGTGACGACGCCGCGCGTGAACGTCTCCCGCACGCCGTCGGATGCGCGGTCGGCGTCGAGGAAGTACTCGGAGAACGAAGTGCCGATGAGCTCCTCCCGGGGGTAGCCGGAGAGCAGGCACATGCGTTCGTTGACGTCGGAGATGAGGCCCTCGGGATCGACGGTGATCAGGCCGTCGACGGACGACTCGATCAGGCCGCGGTTGTACGCCTGCGTCTCGCGAAGCTGCTGCTCGAGCGTCTTCTGCTCGGTGATGTCGCGTGCCGCGGCGAAGACTCCCTGGAGCTTTCCGTCCCGGTCGTAGAAGGTGCTCGCGTTGTACGACACCACCGTGTTGCGGCCGTCCTTCGCGCGCGCGGTCAACTCGTAGTTCGTGACCTTCGTGTCGCGCAACACGAGTCGGATTCCCTCCTCCGCGCGCGCCGTGTCGGTAAAGTAGTCCTTGAACGGCGAGCCGATGAGCTCCTCGCGCGGGCGCCCCGTGAGCCGGGCCATCTCTTCGTTCACGTCGGTGATCAGGCCGAGCGAGTCGGTCGTCATGAGGGCGTCGACGTTCGACTCGATCAGCGAGCGGGTGTAGAACTGCGTCGCTTCGAGCTCGCGGTTGAGCCGGAGCTCGTTCGAGATGTCCTTCGACATGAGCAGAAAGCCGAGGGGGGTCCCCGCTGCATCGACACGGGGCGTGACCACGACGCGCGCGACGAAGGTCGTGCCGTCCTTGCGGACGCGATCGACGACGCCTTCCCACTTGCCGTCGCTCAGCGCGACGTCGAGGATCTCGCGCGCCCGGCCCGATGACACGTCCTCGGCGGTGTGGAGGATCGCCGACTCGCCGCCGAGCACCTCGTCCGCGTCGTAGCCGTAGAGCCGGCGCGCGCCCTCGTTCCAGAGGACGATCTTGCCGTCGAGATCCTTGCCGATCATCGAGTACTCGGTCGACGCCTCGAGGACGTTGCCGATCAGCTCGAGCGCCTGCGCGGGATCGTCGACCAGGTGGGAGCGGCTCGCGGTCTTCGCCACGGAGGGAGCATCCCGGGCCGGACCGTCGAGTGGTGTCCCCCGTTTGTCGTCAGCCTCGGCCGCGGCGGAGGAAGCGCTCGATGACGTCGGCCGCGCGGTCGACCTCGATCGGTTTGATCAGATAGTCGTCGGCGCCCGCCTCGAGCAGGCGGCGGACCGTGTCGCGGGAGGCCTGCGCGCTGAGCATCACGATCGGGACCGCCCGCAGCGACGGCTCGGCGCGGAGCGTGCGCAGCACCTGCTCGCCGCTGCCGTCGGGAAGCTGGAGATCGAGCAGGATCAGGTCCGGGGCGACCGCTCGCGCGGCGGCGATGCCGTCGGCGGCGGTCGAGGCGCCCTCGAAGTCGATCCCGCGGCCCCGGAGGAGGAGCTCGACGAGCTTCAGGCTCGTCACGTTGTCCTCGATGTACAGAACCCTGCGGCTCGTGGCATCCGCCGCCGGGAAGGCGCTCCTCGGCCGGTCGGTGACCCCCCGCGCGAGCGCGACCTCTTCGAGCTCGATCGTGAAGCGCGAGCCGACTCCGACCTCGCTGGCGACGGCGATCGAGCCGCCCATCGCCTCGACGAGGCGCAGCGAGAGCGCGAGGCCGAGGCCGAGCCCACCCGACTCGGGGCCGCGGCCGAGCCGGTCGTAGGGCGTGAAGAGTCGGGGAAGCTCCTCCGGCGCGATGCCTTCGCCCGTGTCCAGGACGTCGATCCTCACGCGTCGCCCCGGGGCGCGGGCGACACGCACCGACACCGAGCCTCCCCGCCGGTTGTACACGACCGCGTTCGAGAGGATGTTGAGCAGCGCCTGCTTCAGGCGTCCGCCGTCCGCCAGAACGGCGAGCCCCGGATCGATCTCCGGCGTCGCGATCGAGACGTCGTGGTCGGCCGCGAGCGCCCGGGTCAGGTCGACGGTCTCGCGCACGACGTCGCCGAGAGCTATCGGCCGCCGATCGACGCGGAATTCGCCGGCCTCGATGCGCGCGGTGTCGAGGAGCTCCTCCACGAGGTGCGTCATGTGCTCGGACCCGGCTGCGATGTGGGCGGCCGCCTCGGCCTGGTCGGGCGCGAGCTCGCCCAGGCTGAGCAACTGGGAGAAGCTGCGGATCGCGTTGAGCGGCGTTCGGAGCTCGTGGCTCAGCCGCGACAGGAATGGGCTCTTCGCGCTGTTCGCGCTGTCGGCCGCCCTGCGCGCAGCCTGCAGCTCCGTCGTGCGTTCCCGCACCTGCGCCTCGATCTCGTCCGCTTGACGCTCGAGCGCCGCCGCCATCCCGTCGAGCGACGCCGCGAGCTCGCCCAGCTCGCCGCCCCGCCCCTCGATTCCGGTGCGGGCGGCGAGGTCGCCCTCGCCGAGGCGCCGGGCGGTCGCCGCGAGGGCGGCGACGGGCCGTGCCAGGCTTCGCCGCGCCCCGATCAGCCCGAGGGCGAGGCCGACGCAGTCGAGCCCGCCGATCAGGAGGAGCTCGTACAGGAGGTTGCGCGTCAAGATCGCGTATGCGGGCCCGGCCGGAATGCCGACGGCGACGTGCCAGGGGCCCGCGGCGTAGGAGGCGTAGACCCGCCGGACGCCGTCGATGCCGGTCGTGTCGCTCGTCCCCGAGACGGGGCTCAACGCACGACGCGTCGCGGCGGAGATCTTCATGCCGACGAAGCGCGCGGGATCGGGGCGCCGCGCGAGAATGACGCCGTACCGGTCGAACACGACGACGGCCGATTGGCGCGGCAGGCGGACATCTTCGATCATCTGCTGGATCCCGGTGGAGACGATCGCGGCGCCGATCTGCGTCGCGCCGAGGGCGTTGGGCGCGAGCGGGCGGCCGATGACGACGATCCGCGGCCCCCCGAGCGGATCTCGCTGCAGCGGCCCGACGACGGTCCGATGTCTCGCCGCGATCTCCTTGAAGATGGTGAGGTTGGCCGCCGAGTAGCCCGCGGGGAGCGGCCTCCCCGAGCAGACGACGTGCCCGTCTCGGGCGGTGACCGCGAATTGCGCGTACGGGAAGAAAGCCGAGACGTAGCGCCCGAGGAGCGTGGAGCACGCACGCCGGGTCCCCGTCCGGATCTCGCGCGTCTGTGCGAGGGCTTGCAGCAGCCGCACCCCTCCGTCGATCAGCTGGCGCTCCGCCTGCGCTGCGAGCTGCGCTTCGGCCATCGCCTGCTCGACGATCCTCGCGCGCGCGACACGTCGTCCGTGGTAGGCGTCGTAGGCGGAGATGCCGAACGCGGGCAGCGTCGTCAGGACGAGGATCACCGCGAGCTGCGACATGAAGCGATGGGGGAGCACGCGATCGGCGAGGCTCCTCCGGCGCCCGAGGGGCTCGACCGGCCGGCCCGCTGCCCGGACACGCTGCGCCGCGGCGAGAAGGTCGGCCGAGGCGGGGCTCCCGTCGCGGGCGAGAAGCGTCTCGATCGACGCGCAGATCCGGGCGAGCTCGTCGCGGCCCGCGACCGAGGCGGCGCCGCGGAGCGCGTGCGCCTCGAACCGGGCCGCCTCGGCGGCGGACGTCGTCCCGGCCGCGAGCTCCTCGAGCGCGTCGGCGAGGCGCCGGATCCGTGCGGGCGACTCGAGCGCGAACGTCCGTCGGACCTCGGCGCGCGCTCGCTCGTCGAGTGGGCTCATCCGCCCAGCTCGGGCGGGCGCACGAGCAGCCCGAGACGCTGGGCCTCGGCGACCGCCTCGCTGCGGCGCCGCACACCGAGCTTCTCGAAGCTGCGGTAGAGCATCGTCTTCACGGTCTCGCGGCCGATGCCGAGCCGCGCGCCGATCTCTGCGTTCGTCTCCCCTTCCGCGACGAGCTGGAGGATCTCGCGCTCGCGTGGGCTGAGCGCGACCTGCCTCGCCGCGCGCGGGTGGGCGGCCTGGAGCGCGGCATCGCCGCTGCTGATCCGCCGCAGGGCGGCGAGCAGCTGCTCGGGCTCGGACGACTTGAGCACGGTTCCCTGGATCCCCGCGGCGTGCGCGGTCTCGTTCAGCCCCTCGCGCGGCGCCGAGGTCATGAGCAGCGCGGGGGCGGCGACGCCGCGACGGCGCAGCTCGTGCACGAGGTCGGTCCCGGTCCAGTCGGGCAGAAGCTGGTCGACGAGCAGCAGGTCGGGCCGCCGGCGCTCGGCGAGCACGACCGCCTCGGCGGCACGGGCCGCCTCGCCGGCGATGCGGAACTCGCTCCCGGTGAGCGCAGCGCGAACCCAGGCGCGGACGATCGCGTCGTCGTCGACGACGAGCAGGGCGATCTGCGTGGTGCGCGACATCGAGCCACCGCCTCATCCGCACATTGGGCCGGTTGCTGACGATTGTCCTGCCCCGCCGCGGCCGGCGCAAGGGCGGAGCGGGCTTATTCGAGGATGGCGCACGCGGTCGGCGCTGCGGTGGCGAATCCGAGCCGCCGGAACTCCTCGAAGCGCCAGGCGTGCACGACTCCTTCGTCCGTGATCGTGACCGTCGTGCCGACGTCGTCGGAGGTCTCGTCGTCCATGTCGCGCTCCTCTCTCGTCGGGTGCGACGAGCATCGGCGGCATGGCGTCGCCGCACGTCCCCCGTTCGTCGGCGGTCGGCGCGACGCCTCCTATGCTCCCCGTGAGAGCTCGGCGAGGATGGCCAGGAGGCGGTCGCCGTCGATCGGCTTCGTCAGGAAGGCGAGCGCCCCGAGCTCGATTGCCCGGTCGAGCGCGCTGCGGGTCGTATCGGCGCTCAGCACGACGACGGGGATGTCCCCGGTCTCAGGGCTCGACCGCAACTGCTCCAGGACGTCGTACCCGGAGCCGCCGGCGAGGTGGATGTCGAGGAGGATCGCATCGGGATGGTGGGTTGTCGCAGCGTGGAGGCCCGCCCCCGCAGAGTCGGCTGCGATCACCGTCGCCGTCGGCAGGCGGTCGGCGACCCGCTTGACGAGGGCCCGGCTCCGGGCGTTGTCGTCGATGTGGAGCACCGTGAACCCGGCGTGCGCGCGCGGCGGCGTGTCCGGAAACCGTTCCTCGGGCTCGGGCGCCGCCTCGAGCTCGACCGTGAACCGGCTTCCCTTGCCGACCTCGCTCTGCACGGAGATCATGCCGCCCATCGCCTCGACGAGCGCCTGCGCGACGGCGAGCCCGAGCCCGGTTCCCTCGATCGATCCGGCGGACGCCCCGGCGCGCGCGAACGGAGCGAAGATCTCGTCGACCTGGTCGGCCGGGATCCCGGGCCCGTCATCCGTGACATGCAGCCGGACGCGTGTGGCGTCGCTCTCCCACGCGATGCGCACGGCGCCGCCTCGGCGGTTGTACTTCACGGCGTTCCCGAGGAGATTGAGCACGACCTGGAGCAGCCTTTGGTGGTCTGCCAACACGAGCGGCGCCGTTGCCTCCGGTTCCTCGACACGGATGGCGGCGTCGCGCTCGTCGGCCAGGGGGGAGACGATCTGGACCGCCTCGTCGACGATGTCGGCGATCCGCACCGGCTCGAGAGAGAGCGCGAAGCGCCCCGACTCGACCTGGGAGATGTCGAGCACCTCGTTGATCAGGCTCAACAGGTGGCGGCCGGCGTTGAGAATGTGCTCGACGGCCTCGCCCTGCTCGTCGTCGAGCGGCTCGAGCTGCAGGATCTGGCCGAAGCCGAGGATCGCGTTCAGCGGCGTGCGCAGCTCGTGGCTCATGCGCGACAGGAACTCGCTCTTCGCGGCATTGGCGAGCCGCGCCTCCTCGGCGAGGAGGAGGATGTCGCGCTCGGCGCGCTTGCGCTCGGTCACGTCGCGGACGGATGCGGCGACGAGGAGACCGCCCTCCGTGCGCAGCGGGCTGAGGCTGATGTCCACCGGGAACTCCGTCCCGTCGCTGCGCAGGCCGAAGAGCTCGAGCCCCGCGCCCATCGGCCGCGCGCTCGGCGCGCGGAGGAACCCGTCGCGATGACCGACGTGAGCGGCGTGGAATCGCTGCGGGAGCAAGAGCTCGATCGGCCGGCCGACGATCTCGCCCCTCGCGTACCCGAAGAACCTCTCGGTCTGCGCGTTGACGAGGACGAGCCGAGCTTGCTCGTCGACGATCACCATCGCATCGGGAGCGGACTCGAGCAGGCCCCGGAAGAGCGCCTCTCGCTCCTGCAGCGCCTCCTCGACGCGCCTGCGTTCCGTGACGTCGCGGATCGAGGCTGCCACGAGTGGCCCCTCGCGCGCCGTCTCGAGCGGGCTCAGGCTGACGTCCACCGGAAATTCCGTCCCGTCGCGCCGCAGCCCGAAGAGGTCGAGCCCGGTGTCCATCGGCCGCGCCGTCGGCGAGGCGGCGAAGGCTTCGCGCTCCCGGACGTGCGCGTCGCGGAACCGGGACGGGATGAGCAGCTCGATCGGCTGCCCGAGCAGGTCTGCCCGCGTATACCCGAAGAGCGTCTCGGTCTGTGCGTTGACGAGGACGATGCGTCCTCGCCCGTCGACGACGACGCCCGCGTCCGGCGCCTTCTCCAGCAGCTCGCGGACGAGCTCGACGTCGGCGAGCTCAGCCACCGGGAGCCTCGACGGTGTCGAGGAGGTCGAGCAGTCCCTGAACGTCGACCGGCTTGACGAGATAGCCGTCCGCGCCGCGATCGATCAGGCGGGCGGTCTCGACCGGCCGGGCTTCTGCGCTCACGATGACGATCCGTGCGCCTGCCGTCGCGGGGTCGCTGCGGAGCGCGTCGAGCACCTCTTCGCCCGAGATGCCGGGCAGGCGGAGGTCGAGGAGGATGAGCGCGGGGCGGAGCTCGCGGGCGAGCGCCAAGCCCGTCTCGCCGTCGAGCGCCTCGACGAGCCTGAGCTGCGGGCGGCGGGACAGGACGAGCGCGACCAGCTTGCGATTCGACGCGTTGTCCTCGACGTGGAGGACGACGGCTCGCGCGTCGGCCGCGCCCTCCTCGTCTGCGTTCCGCACGGGCCTCCCCTCGTCGGCGCCTCGACCACAGCGTAGACGGCCGAGTCCGGCGCGACCAAAAGCGGACGCTCGAGCGCTCTCCAGGTAGATTTCGTCCATGCGGGAACCTTCTCTCGCCGACGGGTCAGCGTGAGCGGTCGCGCACGGGGATTCCGCTCCGGGCCGATGAGCGAGGAATCGGCCGAGAGCGTCGCGGACGCGATGTTCGCGCTGTCGACGCCCAGCCGAGTCCAGATCCTCGTGTGTCTGCTCGACGGCCCCCGTACGGTCTCCGATCTCATGGAGGCGCTCGACATGGAGCAGTCGGCCGTCTCGCACCAGCTTCGCGTTCTGCGCGAGCAGCGATTGGTGAGTGCCGAGCGCGCCGGCCGCATGCGCGTCTATGCCCTGTACGACGATGACGTCGTCGCTCTCCTCGAGTCTGCGCTGCGGCACGTCGAGCGGCGGGCGCGCGCGGCACAGAGGCTGACGGGCCGTCTGAAGCGTTCGTCGGCGTAGGGCCCCCGGTCATGCTTCCCGGGGGAGAGGTGCGGTCGGAGGGCGGGGAAGCCGCGGTCGTCTATCCGCCGTTCGGCGGCTCGGCCGACCGGCGGTCGCTTCTCGACCGCGCACATCGGGGCGACATCGTCGGCGCCTTCGGCCGCGTGCGGTCTTTCGATACGGGCCCGCGTCTCTCGCCGCGGCGACGGCTCGCGACGCTGCTCGCAGTCGCAGGTCCCGGAATCGTCGTCCTCGTTGCCGACAACGACGCCGGCAGCTTCTCGGTCTACGCGCAGGCGGGCCAGAACTACGGGCTTCGGCTGCTCTGGCTCTTCCTCCTCGTGGCCCCCGTGCTGTACGTCCTGCAGGAGATGGTGGCGCGGCTCGGCGCGGTCACGGGTGCCGGCCATGCGCGTCTGATCTTCGAGCGGTTCGGGCGTCGATGGGGCGCGTTCGCACTGGGTGACCTGCTGGCGCTCAACCTGCTGACGCTCGTGACGGAGTTCATCGGGATCGACTTCGCCCTGCGGTACTTCGGAGTGAGCCGGTACATCTCGGTCCCGCTGGCGGCTGCCGCGTTGTTGACGTTCACCCTGACGGGCAGATTCCGGCGATGGGAGCAGGCCATGTATCTGCTCGTCGCGATGAATCTCATCGCGATTCCACTCGCCTTTCTCAGGCATCCGCGCGCCGCTGCGATCGCGCGCGGGGCGATCCCCGGGCTTCACGGCGAGTTCACCCCGGGCGGCGTCCTGTTCATGATGGCGATCGTGGGCGCCGCGATCAGCCCGTGGCAGTTGTTCTTCCAGCAGTCGAACGTCGTGGACAAGCGGATCACCGCCCGGTGGCTCAACTACGAGCGAGCCGACACGGCGATCGGGGCGATCCTGTTCACGGTCGTCGGGGCCGCGATGGTCGTCACGTGCGCGTTCGCATTCAGAGGGTCTGCCTTTCACGGAAGCTTCGTCGATCTCGGCTCGGCGGCGGACGCTCTCGGCAGCAGGCTGGGGCATTCGACCGGCGCGCTCTTCGCGCTCATCCTCCTCAACGGCTCGATTCTCTGCGCCGCAGTCGTGACCCTCACCACCTCGTATGCCCTCGGCGATGTGCTCGGGCTGAAGCATTCGCTTCATCGCCGCTGGAGAGACGCGCCGACCTTCTACGGCAGCTTCGCGTTCCTCGTCGTGGTCGCCGCCACGGTCGAGCTCGTGCCCGGCGTTCCGCTCGGGACGTTGACGACGATCGTGCAGGCGCTTGCAGCGGTCCTCCTTCCGGGTGCTGCGGTCTTCCTCCTCTTGCTCTGCAACGACAAGGCCGTCCTCGGCCCATGGGTGAACCCGCGCTGGCTCAACGCCGTTGCAACGCTCATCGTCGGCACGCTGCTCGTCCTCTCCGCGCTTCTCATCACGGTGTCGCTGTTCCCGCACGTGGACGTGCGCGTCGTCGCACTTGCGCTCGGGGCCGGGCTCGCGGCGGGCCTTGCGGTCGCTGCGGGCCTGATGGTCAGGCGTGGCGGGCTTTCGCCGCGATTCATCGGTACGCCGTGGGAGCGCGCCACGTGGACGATGCCGGCCCTCGAGAGCATTCCCGCGCCGTCGCCGTCGCGCGGGCGCACCTTGGGCCTCGTCGCGCTACGGCTCTACCTCATGATCGCGGCGTTCCTGCTCGTGTTCAAAGCCGTGCAGTCGATGGCCGTCGGCTGAGAGGCCGAGCCGAAGCGGCTGCCGCCGTCACCTCGCCGTGACGGTCACGGCCCGTCCGACGACGTAGATGTCTCCAGCGGTCGGGTCGTTGATCCAGCTGGCCGCTGCGCCGATTCGGTACGTCCAGCGGCCGGCGCCGATGTGATCGACGAATCGCGTTCCGTGCGTCGCATCGACGGGCGTCGCATTCAGCCTGCATTGCGCCCCGCCGGCCGTCTGGTCGCAGACGATCGCCCGGCTCGCCGGGGCGCGGAGGACGACGTAGTCCATCGTTCCGCCGAGCGGATCGAGTCTGCTCCACGTCAGGCTGACGCCGCCGCGCCCGACCGTCGCGGCGGGGCGCCAGCCGGAGTCGACCGCGAACGGGGCGGAGAGGCTGGAGCCCGTCTGCGTGTAGTAGGAGATCGTGTCGGAGTTCTCGAGCACCGGGAGAGCGGCCGCGAGCGCGATCGGAACCGCCGCGAAGAGCGTGAGCAGGGCGGCGACGAGGCCGGCGCGGAAGCGACGCGACGTCCATGGCCGCGGCTTGGGACGAGGAAGCTTTTGCGGGACGCCGGGAAAGAGGAGCAACACCCCCGCGAGGATCACGAGGGCGGCGGGGACGGCCGAGATCGTCTGCCGCAGCAGGTCGGCGTTGTCGACCGTCCCGCTTCCCTGGTTCGCCCACTTGACGAGGAGCACGGTTGCGAACCAGCCGCCGAAGAAGACGCCCGCGGGCCGCGACTTGCGCAAGAGCCCGATGACGCCGGCGACGAAGAGCCCTTCGAGCACGCGCACGCTCCAGAAGTGCTCGCGCATGCTGTCGAGCTCCTGGGCGAACCTCTGCCAGCTGGGGTGAAAGTAGGTGTGGATGTGCAGCCCGAGCGCGAGAACGGGCGCCGCAGACGCGACGAGGACCTCGCCCGTGGCGGTTGCGCGATGGAAGAGCGGGATCGTGCCCTCTCCCTGCGCCTTCCAGACCGTGAGGGCGAGGATGCTGGGAGCGAGCCCGACGGTCCCCCAGACCATCGATCGCCAGCGCCGCGCGACGAGAAGCGCGAGGGCGCCGCCGACGAGAACCGGCGCGTTCGACGGCTTGATGCCGATGGCGATGCCGACGAGCACTCCGGCGAGCAGTGCGTCGCTGCGATCGTCGTCCTGGGCTGCGCGCAGCACGAAATAGGCGGCGGCGGCGCTGACGGCCATCGACGGGAAGTCCGACATCACCGCCAGACCCAGCGTCTGCGGAAGGAGCAGCTCGGTGTAGCGCTGGTGGTAGCCGGCGTTCGTGTACTCGATGCCGATCAACGGCACGACGACCCACAGCAGCGCCGTCCAGTAGCCGAACAGCCGGCCACCGAGCCGCTGCCCGATGCCGTAGGCGGAGAGGATCGCCACCGGCATCAACACGAGCACGTTGAACAGCAGGATGAACGGCAGCGGCGAAACGAGGTTCGGGCCGCCGAGAAGCGCGAACGGGAACAGCACGATCGACCAGCCGTAGCCGATCGACGTGTGCGCCAGGCGACCATGTCCCCAGAGCCAGGCGGTCACGTAGTTCCAGAGCTGGTCGCCGCCCTGGTAGTAGATCCAGCCGTTGTGGCGGACGACGAGCGCGACGCCGAGGATGGTCAGCCATTCGACGATGACGAAGACGGCGAGGACGTTCCGTGGCCGCACCGCCTCGAGCCAGGAAAGGGCACGGCCGAGGGCATCGCCCGCGGCGCGCAGCTGCTCGAGCAGTGCGTGTCCCGCCGGGGGCGCCGCTTCCGTGACGTGCTCAGCGGACAACGGCGTAGGCGAGTGTGTAGGCGGAGTTGGCCGGTGTACGGATCCTGACCTCGAGGTAGTACCAGCCGGCGACCGGAGCCCTGTAGTGGAAGGCCTTGGTCGGCGCCGCGCCGGCTCGTGCCGTGATCCGCTCGCGGCGCTTGATCGAGGGGGGCGCTTCGATGCGAGGCGTGCCGGGCTTCCAGAGCGCGAGCGTCGAAGCTCCCGTGCGCAGGGACAGCCGAGCCCACAGCGTCGCGCCGCGCGCAAGCCGGACGCGGTAGACGTCGACGGGGTTCTCCCAGTAGTCGAGGTCGGCGGTCATCGTCGCGTGCGATGCCGGCAGCGGTCGTGCTTGGTTGTCGGCGTTGTTCGTCGGCTCGTACGGGCTCGCGGGCGGAAGGGGGCCTTTGAGGGCGGCGACCGCTTTCGCGACGTCGAGCGTTCCCCAACCGGTGAGCGGATCGCGGCCGTAGCTGCACGCGGAGCAACCTGTGCCCGGGTCGGCGTCGTCGGCGTTTCGTTCGAGGAGCCATGACACCTGATCCGGGGTCAGGCGCGGGTCGGCGGCGACGAGCAACGCCGCGGCTGCGGATACCTGCGGTGCGGCGAACGACGTTCCTTCGGCGGGTTGGTACGCGGCGGGGCCGCAATCGGAGTAGCCCTGGTCCGGACAGGCGGCGTTGAGAGCGGTCAGGTTGCGAGGGAAGGTCGAGACGATGTCGGTCCCCGGAGCAGCGAGCTCGTTGAAGCGCACGTCGCGATTCGACCACGGCGGCACGGAACCGTCCGGTGCGAGCGCGCTGACGCCGATCACATGCGGGAGCGCGGCGGGCCAGCTCGCGTACGGCCACGGTTGAGACGGCGCCGCGTCGCCGTTGCCGACCGCGGCGACGACCACGGCGCGGTGCGCGATGGCATAGCGCACAGCCGCCGCCTCGACGGCGGAGTACGTGTCCAGCTGGGCGTTCATCGGGTCGCGGACACCGGCGAGACTGAGATTGATGACGCGGGCCCCGCTGTCGACGGCCCAGTAGATCGCGCGCGCCTCGACGCCCGGATCGATCGATCCGCCGGCGGTGATCTTCCCGATGAGCAACTGGATCGGCGATGCCGTCGAGGCCGTCGCCGCGGCTGCGATCGCGACGATCTCGCCGGCGACGAATGTTCCGTGTCCGCTCGTGTCGACGAGGGGATTGCCGCCGACGAAGCTCCGGGCCCCGGCGATCGAGTGCGCGAATGCGGGGTGGCCGCCGTCGATCCCGGAGTCGAGTACGGCGACGCGAACGGTCGAGAGCGTCGCCGGAAGCTCGGCCTGCGCGGCCGTGACGTCGTCCGCACCGAGGTACCACGTGCCGGTGACCGGGACCGACGCGTCAGCCGGTCCCGCTCCGACGGCACACCCGGTCGCGGCGATCGCGCAGAGTATCGAGAGCTTCCGGCCAATCACTCGCCTCTCTATAGCATGAGGAACCGTTCATGTGGATCGGCGCCCGGCGCTCCGGCGGGCACGATTTGCATGGATGAAGAATTGCTCATACACTCATTCAAATGAGCAGATCTTCATATGTGGTGGAAGCCCTGCCTGCGGAGGAGTCCGCCGGCGCCGGGCGGCTTGCGGCGCGGTTCCCGGCCACCTCTCGGCGGGCCGAGATCCGGGCGCTGCCGGGGACGCGTCGATCGAGCCCGAGCTACTGCGTACGCGCTCCGCTCGCACGGTGGCTGGCCGATCGCGCGGCGGTTCTCGCATCGGACGCTGCGGCGGCGGTGCTCGACTTCGGCTGTGGCGACCGCCGCCACGAGTCGCTCTTCACCGCTGCCGGGGCGAGCTACGTCGGGCTCGACGGCCCCTGGAACCCGGCCGCGGACCTCGTCGGCGCACCCGACGCGGTGCCGGTCCCAGATGCCAGCTTCGCCGTCGTCGTGTGCACGCAGACGCTCGAGCATCTCCCCGACCCTGCAGCCGCCGTCCGCGAGCTGCACCGGGTCGTGCAGCCCGGGGGATGCGTCCTCGTCTCGACACACGGGACGGCGGTCTATCACCCGAACCCGACCGACTACTGGCGCTGGACCGGGCCGGGGCTCGAGAAGCTCTTCCTCGACAACGCGGACTGGTCGTCGATCACCGTCACGCCGGGACAGGGGACGGCAGCGACGACAGCGATGCTCGCCGCCTACTACATCGACCTCGCCTGCAAGCGGCTGCACGTGCGCCCGCTCGCGGTGCCGTTCGTGTACTCGCTCAATCTCGCGGGCGAAGCGCTCGACCGCGCCCTTCCGATCCTGCGACGACCGATTCCCGGCTCGCTCACCGCCACCTTCCACATCGAGGCGCGCCGCTGACCGTCGAGATCCCGGCTCGGTCACAAATGAGCTGTGGTTCATGCAATGTTAACGGAACGCGTGCACGCCGGTCACATGCGCATGTGACCGTCTCCTAGGTGCGGTTCGTGCTCGGCGCGCTTGCGGCCGCAGGATGGATGCACGTCCACGCGGCGCTCCCGTCCCCTCACCGGGTCAATCCCGTCGTGCTCGAGAACGAGAAGCCCGGGACGCGCGCCTGGCTCTCGGGGTGGGAGAGTCACGGGCAAGTCGAGGGGTACACGTCGGAGGTCAGCGTCGGGCCGGGGGCGCAGGTGCGGTTCCACGTCAGCCTGAACCCTGCCGGGCGCTATCGGATCGAGATCTACCGGCTCGGGTGGTACCAGGGGCTCGGCGGCAGGCTGTACGCATGCCTGCCGTCCTGCTCGACCGACGAGCCGGGCTCGCCGCAGCCGGTCCCGCCGTTCGATCCGGCCACGGGGTACCTCGATGCGGGCTGGCCCGTGACGGACGTGCTCGATGTCGGCACAACCTGGTTGAGCGGCTACTACCTCGGCGTGATTCGCGTCACGGCCGGGACCGACGCCGGCGCCGCGTATCGCGTTCCGTTCATCGTCCGTGCGCCGGCGTCGCGACACTCGGCGATCCTCGTGCAGGCATCGACGAACACGTGGGAGGCGTACAACGCATGGGGCGGCCGCAGCCTCTACTACCCGGATCAACAGGGCTTGGTCGACAATCACGTCTCCTTCGACCGGCCATACGACGTCATGCCGATGAGCGATGCGTCGGAGCAGCGCTTCGAGCTCCCACTGCTGCGCTTTCTCGAGCGCGAGGGATACGACGTCTCCTATCAGGCCGATTCGGACACCGACGCGCACCCCGGCTCTCTTCGCGAGCATCGACTGGTGATCGTCTCCGGACACGACGAGTACTGGACGCAGGGTCAGCGCAACGCATTCGACGCCGCCGTGAGGGACGGTGTGAACCTCGCGTTCATGGGCGGCGACATCGGGTACTGGCGCATCCGGTACGAGAACAACCGGCGCACCATCGTCGAGTACCGGCGGTACACGCGTGATCCGCTGGGCATCACCGACAAGTTCCGCCGCCTCACCCCGCCCGAGCCGGAATGCCGAGTCGAAGGCGTCGAGTTCGACGACACCGACGGAAGCGCCTCGATCGGCAGCAATCCTCCCCTCGCCGTCGCAGACTCGACCGATCCCTGGTTCAGCGGGACGGGCTTTCGAGCAGGCGACGCGATGCCGCATCTCGCCGGCGGGGAGTGGGACAACACCGTCGCCGGGTGCACGCCGACGGGCACGACCGTCTTGTTCGACTATCAGGGGCCGCCGTCCCCCGACGAGGTCACCCGCTACGACGCGCCCTCCGGGGCCGTCGTGTTCTCGGCATCCTCGCTCGACTTCAACTTCGGTCTCGACGATCCGCCCGGCTACACGGCGGAGCTGGGGTGGCAAGACGTCCGGCTGCAACGCTTCATGCGCAACGCATTCGATGCGATGACACGACCGGGGAAGGCGCCATCGGCGGGCATCGTCTCGCTGCTCACGGGCCCCGGAGGGGCCGGAGGCCCTCGGCGATCGCGAGCATGGTCTTGTTGGACAGCGCGTCGAGCAATGTGTTGACGACCCAGTAGGTGTCCGTGCCTCGCAGGAGGACGACCATGTGAAGGTGCGAGCCGCTGAAGTAGAGCTGGAAGCGCCGGCCGCCGATGGAGCGTGACAGGCTCGGCGACGCGAGCACGGGCGCCGATGCGAAATCCGTCTCTTCGATTCCCCAGTACGCATTGCCGCCCGTGCGGAAGACGAGGCGAACGGCCAGACGGCCGGGAGCGATCGTGTACAGGCGCACCGGCTGGTCGCCGGGAAGGGTGTCGGGCACCGAGTCCGCTTCGAGGACCGTCGGCGTCTCGAGCGCGAATGGGACGCGGCGTGCGAGCGGGCCCAGGAGCGAGGCGCCGGTCGTCGTGTCGCGACGAACCGATGCGAGCGCAGGCCCGATCGTCGAGTCGTTCGCCGCCGGCACGCGCGTGGCGCTCGCACCGAGGCGCCCCTGGAAGCTCCTCCCGACGACGAGGACGAGCGCCGACCCGGGGTCAACGGCGCGCAGCCTCGGATCTCGGGGGAGGCGGGCGACCGTCGCACCGCCGACGAGCTGGGCGAGCGCGACCGCCGCCGTCCGCGACGCCGTCTTCGCCGGGTCGTAGAAGACGACGGACGCGCCGTAGTCCATCGTCGGTGCGTTCGCGATCGCTCCGAGCGGCGGAGGCTGGACCGCGTACCGCCGGCGGGGGAGGAGGCTGCCGGCGAGGGCGGCCGCACCCGGCACCCCGTTTCCGTTCAGGACGGTGACGGTCGTTCGCGCAGGCTGCGGGGAGGGGCCGTGGCGTCGAGCCGGCGACGGCGCTTGCGGGACGGCCGGGTGGATGAAGTCGTACACGGAGCCGGCGATCGACTGTGGCGGCGCGGTCAGCTCGTCGGCGCCGCCCACGTACACATCGGTGGCTCCCTGGATGTAGTTCTGCATCAGATGCGCCCGCGGAAGCGTCAGGGCGAAGAGCGCGTATCCGAGGACGGTGCTCTCGCCGAGACAGCTCGAGCATCCGCCGATCTCGACGTTGTGGGTGATCGTCGAGACGATCTTCGGCAGCTCGAGAGGATTGAACTTTCGCGCGAGTTGCTGTTTCAGGGCCCGAAGGAACTCTTGATCTCGTGCCTGCCGGTAGAAATCGGAGTCGGTGTGGCGGAAGCGCACGAACTCGAGCGCGCTGCCGCCGCTGAGCAACTGGTAGCCGGGCTGCAGGTCGATATTCGAGTAGTCGGTCGAGGCGGTGCCGACGTTTCGGTTGTAGTAGCTGCGGTCGATGTCGAGCCAGATCCCGCCGATGTCGTTCACGATCTCCTTGAAGCCGTGGTAGTCGACGGTGACGAGATAGCTGATGCGTAGTCCGGTCAGCTTCTCGACGGTCTCGAGCGATCCCGCGGGACCGCAGTACGCGAACGCGTAGTCGATTCTCGTCACTCCGAGTGACTGTGCTCTGTGCGGGCACCACACGGGGACACGAAGATCGCGGGGGAGGGAAAGCATGGAGATCGTGTGCGTCCGCGGGTCGGCGCGGATCAGCAGGATCGTGTCCGACCGTCCCCCGGCCGACGCCTCGATTCCCGCGCGCTGGTTGTCGCCGAGCACGAGCGCGATCGCCGCGTGCCCGGGTGGCGTCGTCTTCAGCTGCGCTTCCGCCCGCCGCATCGCGGGTGTATGCGCCTCCATCGCCGCGAGGGACTGATGGAGCCACAGGTACATGCCTCCGGCGATCCCGGAGGCGACGATGAGCAGGGCGAGCGCCAGCCAGCCGACGGCGCGAAGGAGACGGCGCCCGAATGACCTGGGGGGAGAGGCGGGCTGCCGATACCGTCGCGTGATTGCTGCGCTCCGCTCGGTCAGGAATCTCGGCGAGTGAGTCTGATGATGAGCGTGACGGCGATCACGACACCCGCGACGCCGAACGCGACACCGGCTGCGATTCGGAGGAGCTCGTCCTGCGTCGCGGTGCCCCAGGCGTAGGTCACCGCCGCGAGCCCCGCGACGAGGGCGGCATTCGGGACCGCCCCACGAAACCATGCCGGCGGGCCGGGCTGGGTTCTGGTGTCGCGATCGAGTGGTGCTCTCATGGCCGGTGCATCTGCCGTGAATGAATGATCGATCATATTATACGGCGATGGGACGAGAGCTCCTCCGGTCGCCGGCTGTGCAGGGAACGTGAGTGCCGTTGCAACTCGGAGCGACGGTGTTCGTGCCGCGCCGTTCACGGATCGGTTCGCCGCAGCTGTCCCGCTCGCGAGCATCTACGTGTGGCTTTCGGCGATCTACATGGTGGAGGCGTGGCGGCGTGTAACCCCGTGGCTCTTCGGCGACGAGCTCGAGTTCACCCAGCTCTCGCGCGCGATCGCGGCCACCGGCCATCCCGCCGAGCGCGGGCACCCGCACGGAGCCGACTCGGTGTGGTCGTACGTCATCTCGCTCTTCTGGCACATCCACAACGTCGCGACGGCCTACGACGCCATCAAGTACTTCGACGTGCTCGTCATGGCGGCCGTCGTCTTCCCGACCTATCTCCTCGCCCGCATGCTCGTCGGCAGGACGGCGTCCCTCTTCGCCGCCGCCGGGGCCGGGGTCATCCCCGCGCTCGCCTATTCGTCCTATCTCGTTCAGGAGCCGATCGCCTACCCCTACGCGGCGCTTTGCTTCTTCCTCATCGCGAACGCGCTCGTGAAGCGCCGCCGCTGGCCGGTCACGGGGGCCGTCGCGGCCTCCGTGTTCGCGCCGGCGGTCAAGGGCGAGCTCATCGTCGTCCCCGCCGTGCTCGTCCTGGCCGTGGTCTTCGTCGCCTGGTCGGGCGACGGCGCCAAGCGCTGGCGGGCCTCGTGGTCGACAGGCGACTGGATCGGATGGGTCACATTGGTGCTCGTCGGGATCTTCGGGATCAGTGCGATCGCGAGTCACCACTCGGCGCCGTGGTCGACGGTGACGACGGGCTACAAGCACCGCATCGTCAACGAGGGCGACTGGGCGGTCGGGACGCTCGCCCTCGGAATCGGAGTGCTGCCGTTCATCGCCGGCATCGCCGCCCTCTTCCCTGCTCGGCGGGAGACTCCGTCACGCGAGGTGCGCGTCTTTCGCTGCGTCGCGATCGGCGCGCTCATCGCGTTCGGCCTCTACACCGCCATGAAGGCGGCGTATCTCTCCACACAATTCGCGACGCGGGTGGAGGAGCGCAACATCATCTACGTCGCGCCGCTGCTGTTCATCGGGACGGCACTGGTCTTTTCGCGCCGCGCGGCAAGCCTCGGCGGGCTCGCAGTGGCAGGCGCATACACCCTCTACCTCGAGGGTTACGCGCTGTATCACGTCACGCAGTATCCGTACCAGATGGGCGTGCAGCTCTACTCCGATGCGCTCGGATTCGCGATCGTCCAGCAGGCGAACAGAGACATCGGCTGGACGCCGCAGTTCGTCCGCATGCTCCTCGTCGTCATGGTCCTCGTGTCGATGCTCGTGCTGATCGCGCCGCGGGTCCTGGGCCGCAACGCGCGCACGGCCGCAGCGATCACCGTCGTCGCCGCCGTCGGGGTCATCGGCTGGAACTTCACAGGCGAGCTTGCGGCCTCTGCGGGGACCGACTCGATCGCGAGGGCCGAAGCGACAACGCTCGGACGACCGTTCACGTGGCTCGATCGGAAGACGCACGGCAGGTCGACGTTGTACATGGGCGAGGCCGAGGTCGATCAGAACCCGGAATGGCTGCTCGAGTTCTGGAACCGCTCGATCACTCGCGTCTCGAGCCTCGACGGCAGCGTCCTCGGCCCCGGCTTCTCCGGCAGCCCGAACATCCTGCGCAACGGCGCGCTCTACTGGCAGGACCTCCCCCAGGGCCTCGGGATCCAGTACGACTACGCCGTCGAGGACCCCCCCTGCGTGGATCTCGCCGGGGCCCCCGTATCCACGCACCTGCATCGCGCGGGCGGTCGTTTCCTGCGGTGGACGCTCGTCGAGCTCGCGAAACCGAACCGCCTGCGCAGCACCTGCACGGGGATCTACGCCGACGGATGGACCGGCGCGAGCGGCAGCTATTACTTCCGTTTCTCCGGGCCGCCCGGATGGCTGCGCATCGCGTACTCCCGACCCGAGAGCTACCCCATCGCGCCGAGCCCCGTGACGGTCACCCTCGGGGCGCTGAAGATCGTCGACCAGCAACCCGCGCTGGTGCGCGCCACGACGTCGGTCGCCGGCACGATCGGCAACCTGCAGAGCAAGACTCTCTGGCTCCACGTCCCCGCGGGCGGCTTTGCCGTCCACGTCGTCGTCGCGAAGACGTTCGTCCCCGACCAATTCGACCATCGCGGCGACAGGCGCGAGCTCGGCATGCAGCTCGCCTACCGCTGGTTCCCCCGCCGAGCCGGCTGAGGTGCCCGCGGGGCGCGCTCGCGCGGAAGGAAGGCCGGCCTCCGGCAGAGCGTCGCCGACCGAGTGGGCAACGAACGCGGCGTCAGTCCCCGTCGAGCGGTGCCACGTTTATGGCATGATAGTGGCATGGCGCGGACTCGAATCAGCACGACCGTCGATGCCGAGTTGCTCGAGAGCGCGCGCCGGGCGCGTTCCGGGCTCACCGATTCGGCGCTGATCGACGAGGCGCTCGCCGCACTGATGGCTCGCCGGCGGGCAGCCGAGTTCGACGCC
>JAGWRZ010000001.1 GCA_028876365.1 Acidobacteriota bacterium
GCGAGCGAGCGCTTCCCCGCGCCGGTCTGCGCGCCGCGGTACTCGTCGAACACCTGCACGTCGCGCAGCTCGGCGCCGGCGGCGGCGCGCATCTCGTCCATCAGGTCGGCCGCGCTCACCTCCTCGTCGACGATGAACGCGAGATCCTGGAGCACCGAGGGGAACGTGATCACGTCCTCGTAGAGGACGTGCGCCGGCGTCGCGGCCGAAAGAGCGGCGAGGTCGAGCTCGAACGCCGCCCATCCGGCGGCGAGGGCGGGATGCACCTCGCCGATCCACCCCTGCGGCAGCTTCGCTGTCTTGCCGGGATGCAGGAGCGGGTTCGAGCCACGCTCGATCTCCTCGTCGATCTTCAGCGCCGCGAACAGCGAGTCGACGACGCCCTTCGCCTCGGCGTAGGAGCCCTCGACGACGCCGGCGATGCGCCAGTGCTCGTCCGGCAGCTGCCCGCCGCCCGGAAGGTAGACGCGCGCGATCTCGAAGAGCGCAACGCGCTCGTTCCCGACCGAGCGGTTGCGCTCGGCGACCGCGACGAGGCTCGGCAGGATCGTCGTGCGCAGCACCGACTGATCGCTCGAGAGCGGCAGCGACAGCCGCAGCGCGTCCGGATCGGGGTCGTCGGCGACGAGGCTCGGCGTGTACGCCTCGCAGAGCCCGCAGCCGGCGAGCACGTCCTCGATCGTCCGCCGCAGCTGCTGCTCGCTCGTCAGCCGGCCGATCGCGTCGCGCCTGGCCGGCAGCGTGAACGGCACCTCGTCGAGGACGAAGCGCGCGACCTCCTCGATCAGGTCCGCCTCGCGGGTGACGTCTCGGGCGCGCCACGTCGGCGCCGTCACGGTCTCGCCGTCGACGGCGAAGCCGAGCCTGCGGAGGATCCCGAACTGCTCCTCCGCCGGGACGTCGAGGCCGATGAGCTCGCTCGTCCGGGCCGTGCGCAGCGCGATCACCGGGCGCGCCGGCAGCTGCGCGTGCGCGTCCGTCTCCCCCGCCCAGCGCGCGCCGCTCGTCTCGACGATGAGCTGCGTCGCGAGGCGCGCCGCGTGCTCGGCGAGGTAGGGGTCGACGCCCTTCTCCCAGCGGTTCGAGCCCTCGGTGCGCAGGCCGAGGCGCTCGGAGGTGTGGAGGATGCCGACGGCCTCGAAGTTCGCGGCCTCGAGCAGGAGATTCGTCGTCTCCGGCTTCACCTCGGTCTCCTCGCCGCCCATGATCGCCGCGAGCGCGATCGCGCGCTCCCCGTCCTTGATGACGAGGTCGCGCGCGTCGAGCTTCCGCAGTTGCCCGTCGAGCGTGCGCACCTCCTCGCCGTCGTGCGCGCGCCGCACGCCGACCATGCCGCCGCGCAGGGTGTCGAAGTCGAATGCGTGCAGCGGCGAGCCGAGCGCGAGCATGACGTAGTTCGTCACGTCGACGACGTTCGAGATCGGCCGCATCCCGGCCGCGAGGATGCGCGCCTTCAGCCACACCGGCGAGGGGCCGACGGCGACGCCGCGGAAGACACGCGCGAGATAGCGCGGGCAGCGCTCCCGGTCCTCGATGTCGACGCGAACCTCCTCGTCGCCCGCGCGCGGCGGGTCGACGCCCGGCCACGGCGCGAGCGGCGCGTCGAAGAGCGCGGCCACCTCGCGGGCGAGGCCGTAGATCGACAGGAGGTCCGGGCGGTTGCCCGTGATCTCGACCTCGAGCACGTCCTCGACGAGCGGAAGCACGTCGGCGAGCGGAGTGCCGGCCTCGAGCTCGTCGGGCAGGAGCATGATCCCGTCGTGGTCGGTGCCGAGGTCGACCTCGTCCTCGGCGAGGATCATCCCTTCGGACATCTGGCCGCGCAGCTCGCGGCGCTCGAGGGTGATCCCGTTGGGGAGGGTCGATCCGGGAAGCGCGACCGCGACGGTGGCGCCCGCGCCGAAGTTCCACGCCCCGCAGACGATCTGCTGCTGGCGCCCGCCGACGTCGACGATCGTGAGCTGCAGCCGGTCCGCGTTCGGATGCTTCTCGGCCGAGAGCACCTTGCCGACGACGAAGCCGCTCGTGTCCGCGATGCCGCGGCGGACGATGCGCTCGACCTCGCACGTCGAGATCGAGAGCCGCCTCGCGATCTCTTCGTTCGTCGCGCCCGGGTCCGCGTACTCGCGGAGCCAGCTCATCGGCACCTTCATCAGAACTGCCTCAGGAAGCGGAGGTCGTCTGCCCAGAGGTCGCGGATGTCCGGCAGCCCGTGCCGGAGGATCGCCATGCGCTCGAGGCCCCAGCCGAACGCGAAGCCGGACACCTCCTCGGGGTCGTAGCCGACGAAGCGGAGGACGTTCGGGTCGACCATCCCGGAGCCGCCGATCTCGATCCAGCCGGAGTGGCGGCACATCGCGCAGCCGTCGCCGTCGCACTGGAAGCACGAGACGAGCACCTCGAGCGAGGGCTCCGTGAACGGGAAGAAGTGGGTGATGAACTTCGCCTCGCGCTCGGCGCCGAACAGCTGCCGCAGCAGCGTGCGCAGCGTCCCCTTCAGGTCGGCGAGGGTGATGCCGCGGTCGACGGCGAGGCCCTCGACCTGGTGGAAGATCGGATAGTGCGTCGTATCCGGCGTGTCGCGCCGGTAGCAGCGTCCGAGCGACACCATGTACACGGGCGGCGGCTTCGACTCCATCGTGTGGATCTGCGACGGCGACGTCTCGCTGCGCAGAACCGCGTCCTCGCCGACGTAGAAGGTGTGAAGCGGCGAGCGCGTGACGTGGTTCGGCGCCATGTTGAGCGCGTCGAAGAGGTAGTGGGTCGTCTCGACCTCGCGGCCGTCGACGATCGCGTAGCCCATGCCGAGGAAGATGTCCTCGACCTCGCGACGCACCTGCGTGACGAGATGGAGGTGGCCGCGCGGATGCGCCGTCCCGGGAAGGGTGACGTCGACGCGGTCCTCGGCGATCGAGCGGTCGAGCTCGGCGCGCGCGAGCTGCTTCTCCCGGGCATCGACGGCCGACTCGATCGCCTCGCGGGCGGCGTTCAGCGCCATGCCGGTCTCGCGGTCGCGCACCTCGCGCAGCGCGAGCTTCAGCTCGCTCTTCCGCCCGAGGTACCGGACGCGCGCGTCGTCGAGCTCGGGAAGGGTGGCGGCGGACGCGATCGCGCCCAGTGCCTGCTGCCGGAGCGCGTGCGGATCCACGGCGGCGACTGTATCTATATGCCGTGGCGGACTACGACGTCTTTGCCGGGTGAGCGCGTACGACTCGATCTCCCGGCTGTACGACGCGTGGAGCACGGGCGTCGTCGAGGACATCTCCTTCTACGTCGACGAGGCGCTCGCGTCGGGCGGGCCGGTCGTCGAGCTCGGAGTCGGGACGGGGCGGATCGCCGTCCCGACGGCGATGGCCGGCGTGCACGTCATCGGGGTCGACTCGTCGGCCGGGATGCTCGCCGTCTGCGCGGAGGCGGCGCGCGCCGCCGGGGTCGCCGGCCGGCTCGACCTGCGGCAGGGCGAC
>JAGWRZ010000036.1 GCA_028876365.1 Acidobacteriota bacterium
CGAGCGGCTCGCGCCGAGCGACCAGGAGTGGAAGCGCCTGGACGACGAAGCGCACCAGGTCGTTGCCGAGGCGGTCGCTTTCGCCAAGGCCGGCACCGATCCGAAGCCAGAGGACGCGCTCCTGAACATCTACGCAGAACCAGAAAGGTGATGACCGAACCATGAACCTGATCGTTGTCGGGGTCGACCAGTCCGAGCAGGCCAAACAGGCGCTGCGATTCGCGCTCGAGGAAGCGAAGCTACGCCACACCAGGCTACGCGTCGTGCACGCCTGGCAGTACGGCACCATCGGGACTGCGGGTGTCGAGAGCTTCTACCCGGCGGTCGGCGCCGACGTCAGCGAAGTCCGCGACGCCGCCGAGCAGGCACTCGAGCAAACGCTGCGCGAAGCGCTACCCGACACCGACTCCGTCGAAATCGAGCGGCGCCTCGTCGAGGGCAGGCCGGCGAGTGTGCTGGTGAACGAGTCCCGTGACGCCGACATGCTCGTCGTCGGCTCGCGCGGCCACGGCGGCTTCAGCGAGCTGCTGCTCGGCTCGGTCAGCCAGCAGGTCTCCCATCACGCCGCCTGCCCGGTCGTGATCGTCCGCCCGAAAGCGAAGGACGGCGACTAAGCAGGATGGCCGTTCGAATCAAGCGCGCCTACGAGCCGTCCGAGCGCACAGACGGCTACCGAGTGCTGATCGACCGCATCTGGCCGCGCGGCGTATCGAAGGAAGAGGCGCGCCTGGACGAGTGGGCGCGTGAGCTCGCTCCGAGCACCGAATTGCGCCGCTGGTTCGACCACGAACCGGCGAAGTTCGACGAGTTCCGCCGCCGCTACCGCGCCGAGCTCTCCGCTCACGAGGAGAAGCTGCGCGAGCTGCGCCGCCGTGCCCGCGGAGGAACCCTCACCCTCGTGTACGCGGCCCGCGACACGGAACACAACGACGCAGTCGTGCTCGCCGAACTGCTGCGAAGGTCGGCGCGATGACCGAGGTCGAGCGGCTCGCCCGCTTCGTCACGACGCGTTCCTTTGACGATCTCTCCGAGCCGGCACTGACGGAGCTGAAGATCCGCGTGCTCGATGCACTCGGCTGCGCGCTCGGCGCGCTCAACGCTGAGCCGGTGGGCGCCGTGCGAGCCGTCGTCGACGACTTCGGCGGTCGGCCTCTGTGCACGCTGATCGGCGGCGACCGCAGCGCCCCCGACCGGACCGCGTTCTACAACGGCGCGCTCATCCGCTACCTCGACTTCAACGACTCCTACTTCGCCCCCGGCGAGACCTGCCACCCGAGCGACAACCTCGCTCCCGTGCTCGCCGCCGCGGAGTACGCGGACGCTACGGGGCGCGAGCTGCTGACCGCTCTTGCGGTCGCCTACCAGGTGCAGTGCCGCCTCTCCGACGAGGCGCCCGTGCGCGGACACGGTTTCGACCACACGACGCAACTCGCATACGCGGCCGCGGCCGGAGCCGCGAAGGCACTCCGCCTTGGCGAGATGCAGACTGCGAACGCGATCGCGATCGCCGGCACCGCCCTGAACGCACTGCGCGTCACCCGCACCGGTGCCCTCTCACACTGGAAGGGGCTCGCCGCCCCCTTCGCTGCCGCCGGTTCCCTACAAGCCGCGTTTCTCGCGGCGCGCGGGGTCACCGGTCCGCCGGAGGTGTTCGAGGGCAACAAGGGGTTCAGCGACTCGATCGCAGGCCCGTTCCAGATCGACTGGGAGCAGGAGAGCCTGGAACGCGTCCGGCAGACGTTCCTCAAGCGCTACAACGCGGAGATCCACTCACAGTCGGCGCTCGAAGCCTTGCTCGAGCTCCGCGACGCACACGCCGTCGACCCGGAGAACGTGGAGCGGATCGAGCTCGAGACCTTCCAGGTCGCCTACGACATCATCGGCGGCGGCGAAGAGGGCGCCAAGACCGAGATCCGCACGAAGGAGCAGGCAGACCACTCGCTCCCCTACCTGCTCGCGGTCGCGCTCCTCGACGGGCAGGTGATGCCCGAGCAGTACGCACCGGATCGGATCCTGTGCGCGGACGTGCAGGAGCTGCTGCGCAGGGTCGAAGTGCGGCCGGCTGCCGACTTGACCGCCCGCTTCCCGGCCGAGCACGCATGCCGGGTCCGGCTCGTGCTCGACGACGGCACGGTGCTCGCTGCCGAGAAGGGCGACTATGAGGGCTTCCTCACCCGGCCGATGAGCTGGCAGCGGGCGCGCGAGAAGTTCGAGCGGCTCGCCCTACCAGCAGTCGAGCCCGAGCTCGCGGCAGAGCTTGCGGACACGGTCGCGGCGCTCGACGAGGTCGACGCGCGCGAGCTGAGCCACCTCCTCGGATCCGGAGTCGGAAGGGAGGCGGCATGGCAGAGACGTTGACCATCGAAACGCTGGAGGGCTGGGTGCGCGCAGGCGCCCATTGGCGCGTGCTCCATCACGGTGAACACCACGCGGTCGTCGAGCTTCAGCAATGCACCGGCGAGCCGGTCGAGCGCATCGAGTCGGACAACCCTGCGGTGATCGCCTACCTCGAAGGGGTCGGCTCCGACCTCGACCTGACCATGAAGGAAGGCAACGATGACACTCGTTAGCGCCGAGGAGCGCGCGTTCGCGTTCCTGCCCATGAACGAGCGACCGCGCAAGCCGCGCAGTCGCGGCGTCACTGAGATCCGCGGCCCCTACTACACCCCCGTCGGTCGCCACTACCTCGACGACCTGCTCGAGACGATGGGCGCCTACGTCGACACGCTCAAGTACGCCGGCGGCTCCTTCAGCCTGATGCCGCGCGAGGCGGTAAGCGCGCTGAACGAGCTTTGCCACGAGCACGACGTCGAGGTCTCCACTGGCGGCTTCCTCGAGTACGTGCTCGCCCAGCGCGGCGACGCCGTCGCGCGCTACCTGGAGGAGTGCCGCGAGCTGGGCTTCGACATCGTCGAAATCTCGAGCGGGTTCATCACCCTCCCCACCGACGACCTCGTCGCCCTCACGAAGGCGGTACGCGCCGCCGGGCTGAAGGCGAAGCCCGAGGTCGGGATCCAGTTCGGCGCCGGCGGCGCCTCCACCATCGAAGCGCTCGAAGCGGAAGGCATGCGGGACGTCGGCCAGGCGATCGAGCTCGCCAAGCACCACCTCGACGCCGGCGCACAGCTGATCATGATCGAGTCGGAGGGCATCACTGAGCAGGTGCGGGAGTGGCGCACCGACGTCGTCGGCCGCATCGTCTCCGAGCTCGGGATCGAGCAGGTGATGTTCGAGGCGGCCGATCCCGCCGTGTTCACCTGGTACGTCCGCAACTACGGCATCGACGTCAACCTCTTCGTCGACCACTCCCAGATCGTCCAGCTCGAGTGCCTGCGCGCCGGGATCTGGGGCACCGACGACACCTGGGGCCGCATCCTCAGCTACCGAGCTTCCAAGGGGGAGGAGACGTAGCGTTGGCCGCGCGCACAGGCGACCTCGCCCGCCGCGTCGCCCACCGCCGCCGCGAGCTCCATCTCAGCTACGACGAGGTCGCCCGTCGCGCCGAGATGCACGCCGACTACGTCGAATACCTCGAACACGCCCCCTTCGTCGCGCTCGGCCCCGGCGCTCTGCAACGCCTCGCGAGCGCGCTCGAGACGACCGTCGACGACCTGCGCGGTGGCACGGTCGACCGGCCGCCCGGGCCTGGCCGTGCAGGCCCGCACCCGCACCTCGACGTGCTCAGCCGCGAGGAGTGCGAGGCCCACCTCGCCGGCGGCGGGGTTGGCCGCTTCGTCTTCATCAGCAGTGACTGGCCCGTCGCGCTGCCGGTCAACTTTCGCTTTCTCGACGGCGACGTGGTCTTCCGCACCCGTACCGAAGGCCTCCTCGCCGCGGCGGCGGGCACGCATGTCGGCTTCGAGGTCGACCACATCGATGACGCGATGAGCGAAGGCTGGAGCGTGCTCATCGGCGGCCTTGTCCGGCTCGTCGACGATTCCCACGAACTCGAGCAGATCGCCGCGCTCGGCGTCGAGCCTTGGCCCGGCGGCCGCCGCGAAGCCGTCATGCGTATCGAGACCGAGGCGATCACCGGACGCCGAATCCGCCAACGCACGAAAAGCGCGGGGGAGGTGGGAGGCGACGGCTGAGATGATGGCGAAGCTCGAGACGTGGCGCGAGCTCGCCCAGCAGCTGCGCGTCGATTCGGTGCAGGCAGCGGCAGCTGCCGGGTCCGGTCACCCCACCTCGTCGCTGTCGGCTGCCGACCTGATGGCGGTGCTTCTGGCTCACCATCTCCGCTACGACTTCGCGCAGCCGCACGATTCGCACAACGACCGGCTGATCTTCTCGAAGGGGCACGCCTCGCCGCTGCTTTACGCCCTGTACAAGGCGGCGGGGGCGATCTCGGATGAGGAGCTGCTCTCCTTCCGTCGCTTCGGTAGCCGCCTCGAGGGTCACCCGACGCCCGGGCTGCCGTGGGTCGATGTCGCCACGGGCTCGCTCGGCCAGGGGCTTCCCTACGGGGTCGGGTTCGCGCTCGCGGGGAAGCGGCTCGACCGTCTGCCGTTTCGCGTCTGGGTGCTGTGCGGCGACAGCGAGATGGCCGAAGGGTCGATGTGGGAAGCGCTCGAGCACGCCGCCTTCTACGAGCTCGACAACCTGATCGCGATCATCGACGTCAACCGGCTCGGCCAGCGCGGCGAGACGATGCACGGCTGGGACCTCGCCAGCTACGCCGACCGTGTGCGCGCCTTCGGCTGCCACGCGATCGAGATCAACGGCCACGACGTGGAGGCGATCGACCGCGCCTACACCGAGGCAGTCAGCGAGAAGGGAAAGCCGACCGTGATCGTCGCTCGCACGGTCAAAGGCAAGGGGGTCGCCGCGGTCGAAGACCAGAACGGCTTCCACGGCCGCCCGCTCGACGACCCTGCCCAGGCGATCGCCGAGCTCGGCGGCGAACGCCGTCTCACGATCGCCGTCAAGAAGCCGGACCGCCGCCCACGCCGGCACGAGTTCCCATCGGGACAGTTGGAGCTGCCGCGCTACGAGCCGGGTGTCCGGGTGGCGACGCGCAAGGCGTACGGCGAGGCGTTGGCGGCGCTCGGCCGTGCCCGCGGCGACGTGGTCGCGCTCGACGGCGAGGTCTCGAACTCCACCTACGCCGAGATCTTCCGCGAGGCGCTACCGGAGCGCTTCTTCGAGATGTACATCGCCGAGCAGCAGCTCATCGCCGCGGCCGTCGGCATGCAGGCGCTCGGCTGGCGCCCGTTCGCCTCCACGTTCGCTGCCTTCCTCAGCCGCGCCCACGACTTCGTTCGCATGGCCGCGGTCGGCCGTGCGAACCTCTGCCTGGTCGGCTCGCACGCCGGCGTCTCGATCGGCGAAGACGGCCCCTCGCAGATGGGCCTCGAGGACATCGCGATGCTCCGCTCGGTGCACGGCAGCACCGTCCTCTATCCCTCCTGTGCGAACCAGACTGCCAAGCTCGTCGCCGCGCTCGCCGACCGGCCCGGCATCTCCTACCTGCGCACGACGCGAGCGGCGACACCGGTCCTCTATCGCCGCGACGAGACGTTCGAGATCGGCGGATCACGCGTCCTCCGTTGCTCGGATGCCGACGAGGTGACATTGGTCGCGGCCGGGATCACCCTGCACGAGGCGCTCGCCGCCGCCGACGCGCTCGCCGCAGACGGGGTCACCGCCCGCGTCCTCGATCTCTACTCGGTCAAGCCGATCGACGAGCAGACGCTGCGCGAAGCCGCTGACGCGACGGGAGCGATCGTCACCGTCGAGGACCATCATCCTGAGGGCGGGATCGGCGAAGCCGTCCTGCACGTGTTCGCGGCGAGTGAGGCACGGCCGCGGATCGTCACGCTCGCCGTCGAGGTGATGCCGACGTCGGGGACACCCGACGAACTGCTCGCGCAGGCGGGCATCGACCAGGCGAGCATCGCCGAGGCCGCGCTTGAGCTCGTGCGCAGCCGCGCGGGGAGACGATGACGAGCCCGAGCACGGACGGTGCCTCGAGGCGTCACCGCGTCGTCGTGGTCGGCGGCGGCTTCGGCGGCCTGCACGCCGTTCGCGCGCTGCGCGGAGCACCGGTCGAGATCACGCTGGTCGACCGCCGCAACTACCACCTGTTCCAGCCGCTCGTCTACCAGGTCGCGACCGGCGCGCTCTCCCCCGGCGAGATCGCAGTCCCGCTCCGTCACATCTTCCAGCGCGACCGAAACGTTCGCGTCGTCCTCGGCGAGGTGACTCGCATCGATCTTCACGGCAGGCAGCTCCTCTACCGGCCCGCCGAAAGCGACCACGGCGACGACCGAGGCACGCTCGCATACGACAGCCTGGTCGTTGCCGCCGGCTCGAGCTACTCCTACTTCGGCCGCGACGAATGGGGCACACTCGCACCGAGCGTCAAGAGCATCGAGGACGCGATCGAGGTGCGACGCCGGATTCTGGCCGCCTTCGAGGCAGCGGAGATCGAGACCGATCCGGCCCGCAAGCAGGCACTGCTCGATCTCGAGACAGTACAAGTGCGCGACAGACGCGGCGGGAGCCGTACGACCGAAAACGAGTTCAGTACGGTGCAGACCTGACCTGGATGATTCATCGAGCCGTTCCCGAACAGGGCAACGGTCGCGAGCGCCAGTGCGTGTGATCGATGCGAACCGGCTGCGCGCCATCGGGCCGAGCTAGTCGGGCGCATTGCGGTGATCGTGGGCATGGGGCCGCTGCTTCGGGGAAATGGCCGCAAGCGGTAAGCGGTCGCAGCGCAACCTCG
>JAGWRZ010000037.1 GCA_028876365.1 Acidobacteriota bacterium
AAGTGCCTGTGCGTGCTCGGCGACTCGGCGGCGATGCCCGTCGCGAGCTGCGTGACGAAGTTCCGCGACGAGTTCCACGCGCACCTCGAGCACGGCGGCTGCCCGTTCGGCGCGGACTCCTCGCTCGACCGGCTGTTCGCGCCGGTCGACCAGCATCACCTCGCCCCCGTCGCGCACGAGGCCGGTGTATGAGCGACCTGGTCCGCGTCACGATCGACGAGCGCGAGGTGCACGTGCCCAAGGGCACCGGCCTCGTCGAGACCGCGCTCGCCGCCGGCGTCGAGATCCCGGTGTTCTGCTACGAGCCGCGGCTCGGCGCGCCCGTCGGCGCCTGCCGCATGTGCCTCGTCGAGATCGAGGGCATGCCGAAGCTTCAGGCTGCATGCACGCTCACCGCCGCCGACGGGATGATCGTGCACACCGCGCGCACGTCGGCGAAGGCGGCCGACGGGCAGGACGCGACGCTCGAGTTCATCCTCGTCAACCACCCGCTCGACTGTCCCGTCTGCGACAAGGGCGGCGAGTGCCCGCTGCAGGACCTGACGTTCCGCTACGGCCCGGGCAACACGCGCATGAGCTTCGAGAAGCTCACCTTCGAGAAGCCGATCCCGATCTCGCCGGCCATCTCCCTCGACCGCGAGCGATGCATCCTCTGCTACCGCTGCACCCGCTTCAGCTCGGACGTGAGCGAGGACAACCAGCTCGTCGCGCGCAACCGCGGCGCGATGTCGGTGATCACGACGTTCGAGGACGAGCCGTACAGCGGCCCGTTCACCGGCAACGTCACCGAGCTCTGCCCCGTCGGGGCGCTTCTCCCCACCCAGTACCGCTTCGAGGGCCGGCCGTGGGAGATCCAGAACGTGCCGACCGTGTGCGGCATGTGCCCCGTCGGCTGCAACGTCAATGCGACGGTGCGCGAGGGCAAGGTGAAGCGCATCCTCTCCCGCAACCACCCCGAGGTGGACGAGGGCTGGATCTGCGACAAGGGCCGCTTCGGCTTCACGCACCTGCGCGCCGACGACCGCATCGTCGACCCGATCAAGCGCATCCGCCTCAGGGGGTTCGAGCCCGTGTCGTGGGACGAGGCGCTCGACGAGGCGGAGCGGCTCCTGCGCGCGGCGCGCGGCCGCATCGTCGTCGCGCTCTCCGGCTCGGAGACGGTCGAGCAGGCGTACGCCCTGGCGAAGCTCGTGCGCGGCGGGCTCGACTCGCACGAGGCGATGCTCCCGGAGGAGGTCTCGCCCGCCCTCGACGCGTACCGCGCTCCCCTGTCGTCGATCGCCGGCGCGGACGTCGTCGCCGTCCTCGGGGACGTCTCGCTCGCGCAGAGCGCCCCGATCGTCGACCTGTGGGTGCGCGCGGCACGGCGAAAGGGCGCGCGCGTCCTGACGGAGCTCGACGAGGCGGCGGTGCGCGACGCCGAGCGGCCCGTGCTCATCTGGTCGGGCCCCGGTGGACGCGGCGGCGCAACCGTGGCGGCGCATGCCGAGCGCCTCGGCGTCGCGAGCGCGTTCTACGTCCCAGCCACGCCGAACGGCCGCGGCGTCGCGGACGCATGGGCCGCGGCGTCCGACGAGGAGCCGCGCGGCGCCGAGTCGGTCGGCCTCTTGATCGTCTCCGGAGACGAGGCGGCCAACGACCCGAACGTCCGCGCGCTCGCGGAGAAGGCGGACGCGGTCATCGCGGTGTCGATGTTCCATGCGCTCGCCGTCGGCTGGGCCGACCTCGTCCTCCCCGGCACGAGCTATCTCGAGCGCGACGGCACCTACGTCAACCTCGAGGGCCGACTGCAGCGGCTCCGCCGCGCTGCGATCCCGCCTGCCCCGGACGAGCTCGCGTGGCTCTCCCGGCTCGCGTCGCGCTTCGGCGTCGAGCTCGCACCGCATGCCCCGTCCGTCTTCGCCGAGCTGTCGGCCCGCATCTACGGCGGGCTCTCCTTCGGAGAGGTCGGCGAGCGCGCCCCGCTCCGCGGCTACGCCGAGGCGGCAGCGCACGTGGACGCCCCGCCGCTCCCCGAGGCCGGCGACACGGCGGCCGGGCTGAAGCTCGTCTGCTACAAGCCGCTCTTCTCCGGCCCGGCCGTCGAGCGCGTCGAGGAGCTTCAGTTCCAGCGGCCGCCCGCGGAGGTCGAGCTCGCGCGCGCGGACGCGCGGACGCGCGGCATCGCGAACGGCGCAACCGTGACCGTGTCCCACAACGGCACGTCGGTGCAGCTGCGCGCGCGGATCGCGAAGGACCTCCGGGCAGGCGTCGTGCGCATCGCGCGCGAGCACGCGGGAGACCTCCGCGGGCACGTGGAGGTGAGCGCGTAATGGAGCCCTGGTGGATCAGCCTCATCAAGGCGGCGGTCATCGTCAACCTCGTCATGGTCACCTTCGCGTACCTGACCTGGCTCGAGCGCAAGGGGCTCGGCCGGCTCCAGAACCGGTACGGGCCGAACCGCGCGGGCCCGTTCGGGCTGCTTCAGCCGATCGCCGACCTCGTCAAGCTCGTCCGCAAGGAGGCGTTTGCGCCGTCGAGCGCGATCGACATCCCGTACATCCTCGCGCCGATCGTCTCGATGTTCACCGCGCTCGCCGCGTTCTCGGTCATCCCGTGGGGATCGGGCTGGCGCATCTACCACTGGAACGTCACCGGCGAGGTCGTGAACGTCCCGATCTCGCTTCTCCTGATCTTCGCGCTCGGATCGATCGGCATCTACGGCTTCATCGTCGGCGGGTGGGCATCCGAGTCGAAGTTCTCGCTCCTCGGCTCCATGCGCACGTGCGCGCAGCTCGTGTCGTACGAGGTCTCCCTCGCGCTCTCCGTGCTCGGCGTCGTCATCCTCGGCCGTTCGCTCTCGCTCGTCGACATCGTGCACCGGCAGGGGCAGACGCTCCCGTTCGTCGTGCCGCAGTTCGTCGGCATGCTCGTCTTCTTCTTCGCCGGGATCGCCGAGACGAGCCGGGCGCCCTTCGACCTGCCGGAGGCGGAGCAAGAGCTCGTCGCCGGCTACCACACGGAGTACTCCGGCATGCGCTGGGGTCTCTTCCAGACGGCCGAATACGTCAACCTGATCACCCTCTCCGGGCTGATGGTGACGCTCTTCTTCGCCGGGTGGCACGGCCCGTGGCACCTCGGCCCCGTCTGGTTTCTCCTCAAGCTCCTCGCAGTCCTCTTCGTCTTCATCTGGCTGCGCGCGACCCTGCCGCGCCTGCGCTACGACCAGCTGATGCGGTTCGGATGGAAGGTGCTCCTCCCGGTCGCGACGATCAACGCCGTCGTGACCGCGATCGTGGTGGCGGCGACCTGATGGCTCAGCCGCTCGAAACGCTCAAGGGCTTCGGCGTCACCTTCAAGCAGATCCTGAAGGGCCCGGTCACGCAGCAGTACCCCGAGCAGAAGCGCCCGCTCTATCCGCGCTTCCGCGGTCGCCATCGCCTGTGGCGCCACGAGAACGGGCTGGAGAAGTGCGTCGGCTGCTCGTTGTGCGCGGCCGCGTGCCCCGCCGACTGCATCCGCGTCGTCGCGGCGGAGAACACGCCCGACAACCGCGTCTCGGCCGGCGAGCGCTACGCACGCATCTACGAGATCAACATGAGCCGTTGCATCTTCTGCGGCTATTGCGAGCTCGCATGCCCGTTCGACGCGATCACGCTCGGCAACGAGTACGAGATCTCCGAGTACAACCGCGACGACCAGATCTACACGAAGGACATGCTGCTCGCCGAGCCCGTGAAGCGCACGCCGATCGCCGACCCGGCGATCTTCGACACGCCGATCCCCTACTACAAGTCCGACTCGTGATCCTCGCGTCCGCCGGGAACGTGCTCGTGTGGATCGTCTGGCTCGGCGCGGGCTTCGCGTGCCTCGCATCCGGCGTCGGCGTCGTCTCGTTCCGGAACCCGTTCTACTCGGCGCTCGCGCTCATCGGCAACCTCGGCTCACTCGCCGTCCTCTACCTGCTGCTCTCGGCCGAGTTCGTCGCGGCCGCGCAGGTGCTCGTCTACGCGGGCGCGGTGATGGTGATGTTCCTCTTCGTCATCGCCTACGTCGGCCCGCGCATGGAGGCGCCGTGGGCGGGAGGGCCGAGCTGGCAATCGGTCGGCGCGGTCCTGGCGGCGGGGTCGATCTTCCTCGAGATCATCGTCGCGGTCAGCCTCAAGGCCGGCGGCCGGCTCGCCCACAGCGACCACGTGAACGGGACGTTCGGGACGCCGGGGTGGATCGGCCGGCTGTTCCTCACCGACCACCTGCTCGCGTTCGAGATCACCTCGATCGTCCTCCTGATCGCCGCCGTCGGCGGCGTCATCCTCGGCTCGCACACGCGGAGGGCGGCGTAGTGGCGGGCCCCGGGATCGCCTGGTACCTCGGCATCTCAGCGTTCCTCTTCGGGACGGGGGCGCTCGGCGTCCTCGTCCGTCGCAACCCGATCATCGTCCTGCTCTCGCTCGAGATCATGCTGAACGGCGGGAACCTGGCCCTCATCGCCGTCGCGCGGCACGCGGGCAACGGCGCCGGCCAGATCTTCGCTCTCGCGGTCATGGCGGTCGCCGCCTCCGAGGTGTGCGTCGGCCTCGGCCTCGTCGTCGCGATCCACCGCAAGCGGCTCGCGCTCGACGTCGACAAGCTCTCGGAGCTGCGCGGATGATCACCGGCGCCTGGATCTGCCTGTTCGCGCCGCTCGCGGGGACGGCGCTCATCCTCCTATGCGGCACGCGCATTCCGCGCGTCGCGGCGGGCTGGATCGCGACGCTCGGCGTCTTCGTCGCGTTCGCGGGCGCGATCTGGTCGTTCTTCGGCCTCCGCGCCGAGAGCGACCGCAGCGGCTACCTGTCGACTGCCTGGGTGTGGCTTCAGAGCGGAAGCTTCAACGCCGGTCTCAGCGTCTTCGTCGACCCGCTCAGCACCCTGATGATGCTGATCGTCTCGGGCGTCGGCGGCCTCATCGTCCTCTACTCGATCGGCTACATGGAGGGCGACGACGAGGAGCGCCGCTACTTCGCCTACATGTCGCTCTTCGTCTTCTCGATGCTGATGCTCGTCGAGGGCGGCAACCTGCTGCTCCTCCTCGCCGGCTGGGGCCTCGTCGGGCTCTCGTCGTACCTCCTCATCGGCTTCTGGCACCACCGGCCCGCAGCGGTGGCGGCGGCGAAGAAGGCGTTCGTCATGAACGCGATCGGCGACGCGACGATGGCGCTCGGGTTCTTCGTCCTCATCTTCCATGTCAACTCGCTCGAGTTCGGGACGGTGTTCGACAACGCGAGCACGCTCTCGCCGACCGCGATCAACCTCGTCGCACTCGGCCTTCTCGGCGGCGCGGTCGCGAAGTCGGCGCAGATCCCGCTGCACACGTGGCTTCCGGACGCGATGGAGGGCCCGACGCCGGTCAGCGCTCTCATCCATGCGGCGACGATGGTGACCGCAGGCGTCTACCTGATCGCGCGCACGCATCCGATCTTCGAGCAAGCGCGCACAGTCGAGCTCGTCGCCGCCGGCATGGGCGCGCTGACGCTCCTCGTCGCCGGCTTGATCGCCCTCGTGCAGGTCGACATCAAACGC